>NZ_MUFK01000033.1:0-39181 GCF_001996085.1 Salinivibrio sp. PR5 | reverse complement strand
CCATATACGACAGGAAAATTGATTTAACCTCAAGAGAGTTTAGGCTGAGCGTCCCTTTTTATAGCGAACAAGTAAGCCGATGAAAAATAATAAGATCGTTTATCTCGCCGTCGCTGCGGCATTGGGCTCTCTTTCAACCTCCGCGTACAGTGCAGGTTTTCAATTAGCCGAAACCTCCGCAACGGGCCTAGGCCGCGCATTTGCCGGTGAAGCCGCAATGGCCGATAACGCCAGCGCCCAGTTTCGTAACCCAGCCTTGTTGAGCTATCTAGCAGACACCCAAGTTTCTGCCGGCGGCATTTACGTCAACCCAAATGTCGATATTGATGGCGAAAACTCTCAGCACGGTCAAACCTCAACCAATGATGTTGCCCATGATGCCGTGATCCCTAATTTCTATTTTGCCCATCAAATCGACGATCGCTTTACCGCTGGCCTAGCTCTCGCCACCAACTTTGGCATGGAAACCGATTTGGGCAATGACTTTACTGGCACCCAGTTTGGTAATGAAGCGGCCGTCACTACGTTTGAAATCAATCCAAACCTTGCGTGGAAAGCCACCGAGCAATTGCGCGTCGGCGCCGGCCTTCGCTATGTGTTGGGGGAAGGGAGCATTGGTGCGCAAGCGAACACAACGGGCTCTATCAAACCTATTCCGGCAGGATCGACTTTAAAGTATATGGAAGGGGATGACCGTGCCTGGGGTTGGCAACTCGGTGTTGCTTATGACATCAACGACAATAACCGCATCGGTTTTAACTATCGTTCTGAAGTCGAGCTAACACTTGAAGGTCATGCAGAAGGGCTAAGCTTTGATCAAGTTGCAGGAAAGATAACGAAGCAACCAAAGTCAACCTATAACGGCAGTATGGCTCTTACCCTCCCCGCTACTGCTGAGTTCTCTTCGCTGCATCAACTGACTGAACAGTGGGCAGTACACACCAGCCTTAATTGGACCGAGTGGAGCAGCTTTGACAAGTTAGAAGCCGATATCCCATACCTCAATGGCGCTCAAGAGGTGAAAGTGGAAAACTGGGAGGATAACTATCGCTTTGCTATCGGCACCACTTATCAGTGGGATCAGAAACTAACGCTACGTTCAGGCATTGCCTACGATACCTCAGCGGTGAGCGATAAAAACCGTACCCTGACCATCCCAGAAACTGACCGTACCTGGTTAAGCGTGGGTGCCGGCTATGACGTGACGTCTAAGCTCACCCTGGATGCGGCGTTTACCTATATCTTTGCCAAAGACGCGCCAGTCAAAGAAGCTCGTGATGGAATCAACTCTGAATCGGAACAAAATGCGGAAGCCAATTTTGGTGCATTTGAAGGTGAAACCACAGGTAACGTGTGGCTGCTAGGTGTGCAAGCAAGCTACCGTTTCTAATAGTTTGATTTAACGAAATACAAACACCACGGTTTTAGCCGTGGTGTTTTTTTATCCCTTTTTGCGCAAGCGGCTCATGCGGATTTACGGCGCGGCGTCAATGTCATCGATAAAGTCATCCAAGAACTCATCGTTGAGCGCAGGTTGTTCTTTGAGCGCCTCATCGCCTTTCGCGCGATACAAACGGTTTTGCAAATAGGCTTCTCGCGCGAAAGCGTAAGGGTCTGGCGAGTTATCCAACTGCGATTCCTGTGAGACGAGTGCAGCACGTGACTCCATGCCATCAAACATCCACTTGAGTACCGATTGCGGCAAAGTCAGCAAGGCAAGTGGCGGATACAAACCATCGACAAACTCCCCTGCGCCTTCTCGCACAGACGTTGGCCCATATCCTGGTAGCATCAAGTAGGCGCCGTGGCCAACATCATAATGCCCCATCGCGTCACCAAATTCGCGCTGATCGTATTTCTGAATATCCGCATCCGAGGCAATATCAATAATGCCACCGAGCCCAAACAAGGTATTGATCCAGAAACGGTTGAAATGAGTGACAGCTTTCTCCCCTTCCAGCATCAATAAGCTGTTTAAAAAGCTCGCAGGCTCTTCAAGGTTGCCCAAAAAGTTCGAAATACCGGTCCGCATCGGACTAGGAACATAATCGACGTAGGCGATAGATACAGGCCTTGCAACGTAAGGGTCTAAGTAGTCATAGTTGACAGTCCACATCGCACGGTTAAACCCTTCTAACGGGTCTTCAGGATGGGGCTCAGCACCTTCAGGTCGCGAGGCACACCCAGATAGCAAACCGAGCACGACCGCTATCAAACAAAGACGTTTCCACATCAAATTCATTTCCCTAATAGTAAGGCTGGGCAAGCCCAGCCTTTTACGCAAAGAAGTCTATTTTGTCGTGATTATTGCTGTTTGTCGATTGTCACGCTTGCTGCTTGACCGATTTTAACCGGCTGACTGCTTCCTACCCAATCACCGTTTTTTGTAGCAACATTGCCATCCGCGTCAATGCGCGCCTTGATCACTAACGTCTCTGGAGAAGATAGCGCACGATTGGGATTTAAGCTGTCGGTATCAGACAAACGAACGGTTACCGGAAACTTAGAAAGCGGTAAGCGCTTTGCCGCCAACGGCATAGGCGCTTGCGCCGACTCATGGGCAGACACGATAAGTACCCCATTGTCAGGGAGGGTGACATCCTCGCCAAGGCTCACCTTCACCTCTACCGCCGCACCTTGCGCGGCGTTAAGAGCCAACTGAGCGCGCGCGATCGATTGATCCAGTGTTTCGTTTCGTGGGTCATCAGGGCCAATCAAGGTTTTCATTGCTTTCCACGTCGCAATCGCATCATTAAATCGGCTTTGCTCAAACGCTTGATAGGCCAGTAACGACATGGCTTGCAAGTTAAACGGGTCTTCACTCACCACCGATCTTAGTAAGGTTTCTGCACGGCCACTGTCGACCTCCGATCCGGCAAACAATAAGGCTTGCGCCAACCCTATCTGAATTTCGGGGCGAGAGGGTGATAACGCGTAGGCTTTTTCCATCGCTCCTTTGGCCGTCTCCCTATCACGATTTGCAAGGCCAATACGGCCTAATAGCAACCAACCGGTGCTGTCATCTGGCTCATACTGCAAACGGGTACGAAGCGCTAAGGTCAGATCTTGCATCTCCTGCTGTGACATGGGCTGATCATTATTTAAAAGCTTCTTAGACAGCGCCGGTAAGTTTTCCGCAGTGGCCTGCCAATCAGCTACTTGGTTAGCACTGCCTTTGACGCCATATAAGCCAAAACTCACCACCGCCAACACAATCAATCCAGGAATCCACTGCATGGGTGATAAACGCAAATGGCGCGCTTGTCGTGCTTTTTCCTTTTCCGGAATGTCGTCCAGTAACGATTGCTGTAAATCCTGAGTGAGATCTTGCTCGTTCTCAATCAGGCCTTCCGCACTCTCCGCCTTAATTTCGTTCACACGATCAAAATAAAAGGCTTTGTTCAGAGCATCTCGGCTTGCTTGATGATCATGGTCTTTTTTTTGCCATAACGGCCACAGAAACATCACTGCACCAAGAATAAACAGCACCAAGGTGGCACTCCAAAACTCCATCATTTGGGCTCCTTGTTATGATTATTATCTGCCTGTTCTGAATCGTCTGACGACGCTAACAAATCCTGCAAGCGTTGCTGTTCATCCTCACTCAGCGAGGTCTTTTCGGCCTGTTTATGGCGACGGCTGCGCACAATCACCACACCGATACCCGACACCAACACCAGTGCGGGTGCTAACCATAAGATCAAGGTGGATGCCGTCAGCGGTGGGTTGTACCTCACGAAGTTACCGTAGCGTGCCACCATAAAGCTTAAGATCTCTTCATCACTGCGCCCTTGCTGAAGCATTTGATGCACCTTTTGACGCAGATCTTGTGCTAACTCTGCATTGGAGTCAGCGATACTGTTATTTTGACACTTAGGACAACGCAACTCATGGGTCAGGGCTCTGAAACGCGCTTCTTGCTCTGGCGAGTCAAATTCATAGACATCGATAGCATTGGCCAATGCAAATGCCGCACTCATCCATAGCACGCACAGTAAGGCGAATCGTTTCATTGCACCTCCTCCTTGAGTGACTGATACATCGGACCTAAGGTCTGCGCCCAATTAGAGGCATTCACATCACCCACATGGCGATATTGGATGATGCCATTGGCATCAATGAGGAAGGTTTCAGGCGCACCGTACACCCCCAGATCAAGCCCTAACATCCCATCGCCATCATACAAGCTGATCTGATAGGGATTGCCGAGGTTATCTAGCCATTTTACTGCCTTCGCACGATCATCTTTGTAATTTAGGCCGATGATCTTCACACCTTGCGATGCCAATTTGTTCAAGAATTGGTGCTCAGCGTAACAAGTCGGGCACCAGGTTGCCCAAACATTCAGCAATAAAGGCTCGCCGTTAAAAATGGCCTGATCGTAGGCTTTGTCTGGCGTTTTCAGATCTTCAAGACGAAACTCAGGCACAGGCTGTCCGACCAACACCGACTCCAGTTTGGTGGGATCGTCCCCTTGGGCATTCTTCTCCAATTGCGAAACAAAAAAGAACGCCAAGGCGGCAAAGAGCACCAGCGGTAAAAACAGCAATGCTTTTCTCATGCCCGTGCCTCCTTCACGTGAGTCGATTTGGTCTGGCGACGGAAGCGATAGCGTTTATCACTGATCGCCAAAGCGCCACCCACCGCCATGACAATGGCGCCAAACCAAATCCAACGCACAAAGGGCTTGTAGTAAAGACGCATCGCCCAAGAGCCATCAGGAAGTTCTTCCCCCATGGCAATGTAAAGATCGCGCGTTAAGCCGCGATCGATGGTGGCTTCGGTCATCATTGAACGCTGAACACGATAAAAACGCTTCTCCGCTTCAAGGTGATTAATAAAACGCTCGCCGCGATAGACATCGAACGACGCCACGAAACCATCGTAGTTAGGACCATCTTTATGGGACAAATCGGTGAAGTTAAAGGTGTAACCTTCTAACGTGACACTGCTCCCCGGCGCCATCTTCACATCACGCTCGATATCGTAGTTTTCGACCATTGCGACCCCAATGATAGTGATGGCAAGACCAATATGACCGAGGACCATCGCCCAGTGACTGCGGCCTAGCTTACGGATCCCAACCATAAAGGCATGTCGATGGGTCGCACGAATATAAAGCTCATAGCCGTGAAGAAGGGTGATCCACGCGGCCATAGTGATGCCCATTGCCGCCATTGCTTTAAAGCTGTCTGCGAGGAGGGCAATGGTCGCCACCCCAAACACAACCGAGACCAGACCGCTAATCCACATCGGTTTCGCGATGGTGCTCAGGTTGTCTCGCTTCCAGCGGATCAGAGGACCGATGCCAAGGAAGAAGGCAAAAGGCAACATCAACCACGCGAATAGGAAATTAAAGAAGGGTTCACCAATCGAGACCGACCCTAATCCGAGTTGCTTGTGTACCAAGGGTAATAAGGTACCAATCAAGACAACCACTAACCCAGTCATCAACAGGGTGTTATTGACGAGTAGCGCATTTTCACGTGAGATGAGTGACACTTTCGTTCGTACCCGCACTTCCGATGCCCGTAAGGCATAAAGCAGCAGAGACCCGCCAATAACGACAACCAAAAAGCCTAAAATGAATAGCCCGCGCGCAGGGTCTGACGCGAACGAGTGAACAGACACCAGCACGCCAGAGCGCACCAAGAAGGTGCCCAGTAAGCTCAATGAGAACGCTGCGATGGCGAGTAAAACGGTCCACGCTTTAAAGGTGCCGCGTTTTTCCGTCACCGCTAAGGAATGCATTAATGCCGTTCCCGCAAGCCAAGGCATAAACGACGCGTTCTCTACCGGATCCCAGAACCACCAGCCGCCCCAGCCAAGTTCGTAGTAAGCCCACCAAGAGCCTAACGCAATACCTAAGGTTAAGAACAACCAGGCCGCCGTTGTCCAAGGGCGGGACCAGCGCGCCCAAGCCGTATCTAACCGACCAGCAATTAAAGACCCAATCGCAAAGGCAAATGCCACCGAAAAGCCTACATAGCCCATGTAGAGGATCGGAGGATGAACAATTAAACCGGGATCTTGCAGAAGCGGATTCAAATCGCGACCATCAACAGGAAAGTAAGGCAAGGTGCGATCGAAAGGGTTTGAGGTCAAAATAATAAACAGTAAGAAACCGACCGAGATCATCCCCATCACTGCGAGTACACGCGCAATGGAAGACAGTGGCATCCCGCGACTAAACACCGCCACCGCGACGGTCCACAAAGCTTGAATTAATACCCAAAGTAGCAAAGAGCCTTCATGAGCGCCCCAAACAGCAGTCAGCCGATAGTACCAGGGTAATGCACTGTTGGAGTTGCTTGCCACATAGGCAACGGTGAAATCATTGGTATAAAATGCCCAACTTAATGCGATGAATGAAAAGAGCAACATGGCGAACATGCCGACCGATAAAGGCCGTGCCATTTTCATCATACCTTCGTGGCCTTGGCTGGCCCCATAAAGGGGATAAAAACTCAATAACAGCGCTAATCCCAAGGCGAGGATCAGCGCAAAATGCCCCAGCTCAACAATCATAATTGACTACCTTGCTTTTGTTGGTCGGTGTATTCGAGCGGTTGATGGCTTTTTTGCATCGCTTCAGCAATCTCTGGTGGCATGTATTCTTCATCATGCTTCGCCAGCACTTCACTGGCTTTCACCGTGCGCGAATCAACCAGCACACCTTGCGCGACAATCCCCTGCCCTTCGCGGAACAAATCCGGCAGAATTCCCTCGTATGTGACGGTAACAGCAGGGCCAACATCAGCGACATCAAATTGAATTTGCAGTGACTCTTGGTCGCGTTTGACCGACCCTTCTACGACCATGCCGCCAATGCGAAGTCGTTGCCCCACTTGAGGCTTGCTGCCATCCGGCTTACCTTGAACGATTTCGGTCGGCGTATAGAACAAGTCCATATTTTGGTTCAGTGCATAGAGCACTAACCCCATTGTGGTTGATACACCCACCAATAAGGCAAGCGTGATCCAAAGCCTTTTTTTACGACGAGGGGTCATAAGGTGTTCTCCAGTGCTTGGGCATCTTTAATGCGTTTTTCTCGCGCCATTTGTTTTTTTACAGCTTCAAGCCGTTTCTTATGGGTACGATGGTAACCAATAACCAGTGCAATTAATGCCAGTGCGGTAATGCCAAACGCACTCCACACGTAACCGGCATAGCCTCCCATCGCCAAAAAAGCACTCATGCTATCAAAATGCATTATTTATCCTCCACCAAGGCCCGCACCCAAGGGCGGTGTGACTCGCGCAACACGATCTGATTCCGCAATCCCATTAAGGTCAACGTGGCAAAAAAGCTAGCAAATCCAACCAAGCAAACCAGTAATGGCCAGAGCATGTCTGACGCAATTGACGGGCGGGCAAATTTGGTAATCGTGGCGCCTTGATGCAAGGTGTTCCACCACTCGACAGAGAAATGAATGATCGGCAGGTTAATCACCCCCACCATCGCCAATATTCCCGCCGCTTGGGCTGCCATACGCGCATCATCGAACGCGTTATACAGCGCCATGACACCGATGTAGAGGAAAAGCAGGATCAATTCTGAGGTGAGCCTCGCATCCCATACCCACCAAGCTCCCCACATGGGCTTGCCCCAAATCGCCCCAGTGATCAAGGCGATAAAGGTAAAGACGGCACCAACAGGGGCAATCGCGCCCACCGCCCAGTCTGCCATTTTGAGTTGCCAGACTCGCCCAATAAAGGCTGCAATGGCCATCGACAGATAGGCGCCCATTGACCAAATGGCCGCGGGCACGTGAATATAAATAATGCGAAAACTATCGCCTTGTTGGTAATCAGCAGGCGCGAACGCCAAGCCCCAAATACAACCAATGACTAAGCTCAGCCCGGCGAGCACCGCAAACCACGGGATGAGTTTCCCACATAAACGATAACTATTTTCCGGTTTTGCGTAAGGGTGAAGCCACTTCCACATGACAATTGCTCTACTTCCTGATTAATTATTAATTCACGCTCACACGCAATGCTGCGGCGATAGCAAAGGGTGCTAGGGTCACGGATCCCGCAAGCAAAGCACCGAGAATAGCCAACTGCCCACTAATGTTGGCGCCAAAACTTGCCATATCGATGGCAGATGTCGCGAAAATCAGTACTGGAATGTACAAAGGTAGGATCAATAGGCTCAACAGCACGCCGCCTTTACGTAATCCAACCGTTAACGCTACACCTATCGCCCCAACAAAACTCAGGGTTGGGGTCCCTAACAACAGAGTCATCACGACAGCTTGGTAACTGTTCCAGTCCAAAGATAGCAATAACGCCAATAGCGGACTGACTACCAATAGCGGTAGCCCCGTCAGTAACCAGTGTGCGATGACCTTTGCCATCACCACCAGAGGCAACGGCACCGGCATCAGCATCATTTGCTCAAGCGAGCCATCCAGATAGTCATCACGAAAAAGACGCTCTAGAGATAGCAAGGCTGACAGCAGCGCTGCAACCCAAATTACCCCTGGCGCAATCTCCTGTAACAAATTTGCACCTGGCCCCACGCCAAGAGGGAAAAGAGTGATCACTATGATAAAGAACCACAGCGGATTTAAGCTATCCGATGGTTGTCGGAAGGCCACTTTCAATTCTCGGCGGATAATCAGCCACATCGTATTGATCATAGGGCCCCCAGACGGATACGTTGCAGTAACGGGTGGCCGACAAACATATCTTGGTGAGTGGTGAAAAGCACCATCCCGCCTTGCTCGACATGACGCTCAAATACCGACTCGAGAACCTGCACTCCTTGCTTATCGATCGCGGTTAGCGGTTCATCGAGCACCCACAGTTTACGGTGGCTGCTCAACCAAAGACGCGCAAGCGCAATACGGCGGTTTTGGCCCGCAGACAACTGTGCGGCAGGAATATCTTCGCGTCCCGCTAAGCCGACTTTGGCAAGCGCTTGCCAAATAGCCGCTTGGTCGTCTCGACCATGCATTTTCATGTAGTACGAGAGGTTTTCGAACGCGGTGAGTTCGCGCTTAACCCCTGTGGTGTGCCCCAAGAACAGTAAGTGACGATAAAATTCATCTCTTTGCTGGGTAATCGCCTGTTGCTGCCAACAGACTTCTCCACTATCTGCGAGTCCCAGCCCCGCGATAATCCGCAACAAGGTGGTTTTACCCGCCCCATTTGGGCCTTCAATTTGTACAAGGTCGCCGGGAGAAAGAGAGAATGTCAGCGCATCAAACAACACTCGGTCATCACGAACACAGCAAAGCTGTTTCACTTCCAACATGACAAATGTTGCATCCTGCTTTGTGTTACAAAATTGGACGCATAGTACCACATTGGTCAAAATGACTGTTAGTTACCACAGGGTTGCAAAGTGTGACTCGCGTAAATAATTGTGAGAAACCATGAAGATCGGAACAACGAACCCTCAACAATTGGTGTTAAAACCGCCAATGTCGATACCAGCACTTGCCCAAAAACTTGACGCGTCTTTGCTTGCCAATGCCCAATTTACCCTGTTAACGCCGGGCAGCTCAACACCGCTATCTGATACATTGGCACAACTTCATCTATTCCCTGCGGTATTGAATGCGATAAAGAATCAGCCCCCTGCCACTCAAGCCATGATGCAGTCGTTACTGGCGCTGTGGACACTACCCGGTAGCAAAAGCCATCAGCCTCTCGATCCTGAGACACTGATGCAATGGCTGACACATCGCCCTGCTGACAAACCATTAACAACCCTATTGCGTCAATGGCTAAATCGTAACGAAGACGCGGGTCCCTTAATCGGCGTATTACGTCTGATGGCCGAACAGCGCGTCTCAGAGTCTGCACGGAGTGGCGAGTGGCAATGGGTGTTGCCATTTGCCGAACCAGAGAAACCTCCGGTACGGGTACATGTTAAACGGCGTCAATCAGAAAAAAAGGCGAAGCCAGAGAAGCAACAGTGGCAGATACGTTTATATCTACCTGTGGGCAAGCAGTATGTCCGCGCAGACGTAAACCTTGAGGGAAAAGGAGGAAGCTTACTGCTAACGGCGCCGACGGACGCGCTAAAACAACGACTACAAGCAACATTGCCTTGGCTAGAAGAGCACCTGGCTTCGCAACACATCCAGCTCGACATCGCCATCAACCCTCACCATGACAGCCAACCACCCGAGCAAGATACGCGTCGTGCAGGCTTATCGATAAAGGTGTGATCATGAAAAAAACAAAACGAGCTATTGCGCTAGGATATGATGGTTATCAAGCGCCCAGCGTCAAAGCAAAGGCAGTCAATGAATTGGCAGATGCCCTCATTGAGGCACTGTCCGACCAAGGCTGTTTGATCCACAAAGATGAGAATTTGCTTAAATGGCTAGAACGCCTAGAGGTTGGCGAAGCGATTCCACCCAGTTTGTACCGTGTGGTTGCAGAATTGATTGCCTATGCTTGGGTATTAGAAGGAAAAACCCCACCCGGATGGCAGGGACCTAAGCCCATCAACACCAAAGTCTAGTTAACGTTGTTGATTAGCCGCTTGGCGTTTGCGTAGATTGAGCAGCAACTCAGCCTCGGCTTTGGGCAAATCACACTCATGCATCAGCTCATCGAGATCGGCGCCGAGATCAACCATTTTGCTAGCACGACTGTAAAGGCGACTGCCTGGATCTTGCATTTCAAGTTCCACCTGCTTTTCCAGTAACTCGTCAACATTCGTAGCAATGTCTGCCAGTTTTTGTCCCATGCCCATACTGCCCGCACGCAGCTCATTGAACTGTTTGGCAAGGCTGTCGTGGCGCTGACGCGCACTTTTCAACACCGTTTCCATGGCCTGCAACTTGTTTTCAAGTCGTTCTCTGGCGCGTCGCTCAATCCGCAAGCGCCACAAAGCGACGATGGCAAATACCACCGTCACTGCGACAGGTAACCAAGTCAATAACAGCGCAACCATTACAGCATTGCCATTTCATTCCATTCTTCGTCGGTCAACAATTTGTTGAGATCAACGAGGATTAGCAAGTCGCCATTGCGATTACTCACACCTTGGATAAATTTGGCGCTTTCTTCTGTACCGACACTTGGTGTAGTGTCAATTTCTGAGGTTTTCAGGTACACCACCTCAGCGACACTGTCGACCATGATACCAATCACTTGTGTTTCCGCTTCAATCACGATCACACGGGTATTGTCGGTGACTTCGCCCGGCATCAGGCCAAATCGAGAGCGTGTGTCGATGACGGTTACCACGTTACCACGCAGATTGATAATCCCTAACACGTAGTCAGGTGCGCCAGGAACAGGAGCAATTTCGGTGTAGCGCAACACTTCTCGCACCTGCATGACGTTAATGCCGTAGGTCTCTTCTTCGAGCTGAAAAGTGACCCACTGCAATACCTCGTCATTGACGCCTTCTTTTTGAACTTCAGCTACCTGAGACATTGATTTTCCTCTTTACGCGCTGTGCAATTTATCATTACGCCATCGCTTTGGCGTCAATCCCCTGATTTAACATAGCAATAAATGCTTGAACATGGATCAGGGCACACATTTTTTCTTTGACCATACCCGCCAACCAAGGCCGCTTTCCGGCTTGCTTGCGCCAGCGAATTGCTTTACCACTTAATGCCTGAGTGCCCAACAAGCGATTACAGGCCAGTCCCCACTTGCTATCACCCAGTAATACTATGTAATTATAGTCATCTCTGTGGCTATTATCTGCCAGTTTTTCTGGCATCACCCAACGGGCGGTATCGACCACATCAAGCTGTTGGTGTTTTTCTGTCTGTAAACCCAGATACCAATCAGGACGTCCGATCAAGTGATTGCAATCTCCCAATTGGTGGATCCCGCCTAACTCCGCGAGCGGCACCGCATAGGTCACGCCCATACTCTCAAAAAATAACACCTGAAACTCAGAGGCGGTTTCCACATTTTCCCATTGGGTTGGCGGCAGGTCCTCTCCGGCTTGGGTCTCAGGCTCCACTGCTGAGTCGACGTCAACTGTTTGCTCGATTTCCACCTCGGTTTCAAGATCTACCTCAGTCTCAAGCTCCGTATCAGTGGCGACATCCGCCTCCAGATCGGTCTGGGGCTCAGTCATTATCTCAGCATCAAGATCGAGCGCCTGCTCTGTTTCAACCGCAACCTCTTCGGTCACCTCGGTGTCCACGATAGGCTCATCCAGCAACGTCTCGGTTGCCATCTCTGTGTCGCTCTCAATGTCTGTCTCAGTGGTAACCTCAAGGTCGGGCTCAACCACCGTATCCACATCAGGGGTGTCTGTTTCAGTCGCCGTTTCTACTTGAGGTTCAACCTCCGCTTCGGCTTGCGCCAGCTCGGCTTCTTCATCTACTTTCAGTTGCGCAAGCAAACGCTCAACTTCAGCGAGATCGCGCTCGGGTTCAGCAAATGCCACCGGCTCAACGTCAGTCTCATCAGGGGCAAGCATGGGCTGCGGCTCGAGCTGATAATCTGGGTCAAGTGGCGTCGCCGTTTTCTGCCGGCTTGACTCACTGTCTGACTGACGCACGCTATCCTCAGCAACAGTATCTTGCTGAGGCTCTGGGGTATCGTCTAAGTCATCCAGTAAGGCTTCAAAGTAATCATCGAGCGCCTGACCACTGGATAGGGCATTATGCTTGTTCATCCTGCTCCAGTCGCTCCAAATATGTTAACAGTGTCTTGTAGGCAAAAACGCCACGGCAATTTTTTGCATAAAACGACGCAGGCATATGTTTTAGGCTCGCATCGCGGAATTTGGTATCGATGGGCACCGCCGATGCCCAAACCTGATCGCTATAACGCACTTTAAGCTCTTGCAATGTTTCTAACGATGCACGAGTTCGCTTGTCATACATGGTCGGTATGATCGTTAGGTTAAAATTAGAGGTTCGCGACTTCTGCATGATCTGCAGGGTGCGCATCATACGCTCTAACCCTTTCATTGCCAAAAATTCTGTTTGTACTGGGATCAACACACGGTGACTCGCTGCCAATGCATTCACCATCATTACCCCCAGTATAGGCGGGCAATCAATGAGGACATAATCGTACTCATCAGCCAGTGAATCGAGCGCCTTTTTAAGCACTAACCCCATTCCACCGCGATTGCCCATCACTCGGTCTAGTGTCGCAAGGGACATATGCGCGGGAATCAAGTCCATGTTGTCGAACTGGGTGCGAACAATCAGTGGCTTCACCGTTTCTTTATTCACGGTTTGCAGCTGAAAAAGATCGAATAAGCTCGCAGGCAACTGCTCAGAGTCAAAATTTAGATAAGTCGACAAGGAGGCGTGCGGGTCCGTGTCCACCAGCAGAACGCGCTTTTTCCGTTCGCTAATTAAACCGGCCAGTGTCACTGTGGTGGTTGTCTTACCGACACCGCCTTTTTGGTTGGCGATACTCCAGACTATCAAGCCCCACTCCTTATTTTAAATTCAGCTCAACCAGAATACGCTCTGCGATACGATCGAGCGGTAAATCCTCCGATGAAATACCCGCTTTAGCCACCGCTTGAGGCATACCGTAAACGACACAGCTTTCTTCGTCTTGTGCCCAAATGGTGGAGCCTGCGCTCTTCAGCATTCGTGCGCCTTCTCGGCCATCCGCCCCCATGCCGGTCAACACCATAGAAAGGACCTTGTCACCATAAACTTTGGCCGCCGAGCCAAAGGTCACATCGACACAGGGCTTATAGTTCATGCGCTCACCGCCATCTAAAATTTTCAAGCGCGCTGCGCCCGGCCGGCCATCTATCATCATCTGCATGCCACCCGGCGCTAAGTAAGCATGGCCCGGTTTTAATGCATCACCGTCTTTGGCTTCGGTAACTGTAATCTGACTCAACCCATTCAAACGCTGTGCAAACGCTGCCGTAAATGTTGCGGGCATATGTTGAATCAGCACAATCGGTAATGGGAAGTTGGCGGGAAGCTTGGTCAACACTTTTTGCAGTGCGACGGGCCCACCCGTCGATGTGCCGATCGCCATGAGCTGATAACGCTTACCGCTTGAGGTAAATCGCGCAGGCGCCTTTGACTTTGCCGCAGGGGCGGGGCTTGGCGCCGCAGGACGGACGGGCGCACGTGCGCCGCCCGCAGGTGAGGCCGTTTGTCCTGTTGTCGCACTCGGTGCTGGTTTACTAGGACGACGCAAGAAAGAGCGCTTGCGCGCAATTTCGAGGACACGCTGTTGAAGCAAGCTGGTCGCTTCATCACGATTGCGCGCAATATCCTCAAATTTCTTGGGTAAGAAGTCCAAAGCCCCTGCTTCAAGCGCATCAAGGGTCGCTTTTGCGCCTTCATGAGTCAGAGACGAAAACATTAAGATCGGCGTCGGCGTCTGTGCCATGATCTGGCGTACCGCTGAGATGCCATCCAGAACAGGCATCTCAATATCCATGGTCACGACATCAGGCTTGAGCTGAGCAACCTTCTCTACCGCTTCTTTGCCATTCACCGCGGTATCAATCACTTCCAGCCTAGGGTCGCCGTTAATAATCTCGCTGACGCGGCGGCGGAAGAAACTTGAATCATCCACCACCAGAACTTTCACTGCCATGCGCTTCCTTTTCTCAAATTAACCCGCGTAATGTTTTAGCAGGTTGGGCACATCGAGGATAAGAGCAATGTGTCCATCACTGGTGATGGTTGCCCCAGCCATACCGGGAGTCCCTTGTAGAAGTTCATCTAGCGGCTTAATGACCACTTCTTCTTGACCGAACAAGGTGTCCACCACAAACGCAATGCGTTGATGGGCAATTTGCACAATCACCACATGGCCCTTGGTTTTATCGATATCAGACTGACCTTTACACAACCAATCTTGTAAGAAGAAGATAGGGATGGCTTTATCTCGAACAATCAAGGTAAGCTGCCCATCTACCGTATTGGTTTTGGACATATCTAAGCTGATAATTTCACTGACGTTCGACAGTGGGAACGCAAACGGATTATCACCGACGCCCACCATCAGCGTGGGCAGGATTGCCAACGTAAGCGGAACCTTGATTTCAATAATGGTACCGCGTCCCAACTCAGAGTCGATGTTAATCGAACCGTTGAGCTTGGTGATCCCCGTTTTCACCACGTCCATACCAACACCACGTCCAGAGATATCTGAGATCTCGGTTTTGGTCGAGAAACCGGGGGCGAAAATCAGGTTATACGCTTCACTGTTAGTCAGTCGTGCCGCAGCATCCGCATCTAGGACACCACGTTCGACAGCGATGCCTTTCAGTTTTTCAGCATCCATACCGCCACCATCGTCTTCGATAGTCAGCAGAATGTGGTCACCTTCTTGCGACGCTTTTAAGGTGATGGTACCCACTCGTGGCTTGCCCGCCTTTTCACGCACGTCTGGCATTTCAATGCCGTGGTCAACCGAGTTACGCACCAAGTGGACCATGGGATCGGCCAATGCCTCGACCAAGTTTTTATCCAAGTCGGTTTCTTCGCCCTTCATCTCAAGGACGATTTCTTTCTTCAAGCTGCGCGCTAAATCACGTACCACGCGTGGAAAACGACCAAATACTTTTTTGATTGGCTGCATGCGCGTTTTCATGACCGCGCCTTGAAGATCGGCGGTGACCACATCAAGGTTAGTGACCGCTTTGGACATGCTCTCGTTGTTGCTACTTTGCCCCAAGCTCACTAAGCGGTTACGTACCAAGACCAATTCCCCCACCATATTCATGATGGCATCGAGGGTTGAGGTATTAACGCGAACGGTTTGCTCCTGCTGTGGGGCGGCAGGTGGTTTTTTCTCCGGTGCTTTTTCTGTCGCAGCCGGCGCTTTATTGCCAGCCCCCGCCTTAGCAGGCGTACTGGGTTTAGCGGGTTCCGCTTTTTTGGGTTCTGGCTTCGGTTCTGGCTTCGGTTCTGGCTTCGGCTCAGGTTTAGGCGCTTCTGCTTTTGCCGCTGCTGGCGGCGTATCGCCCGCGGCCGGTCCTTTGCCTTTCCCGTGTAAATCATCAAGCAATTTTTCGAACTCATCATCATCGATGAATTCATCACCACCGCCACTGGCAGGCGCTTTTTCAGGCGCGCTCTGCTCCGGTGTGTCGTTGCTATTTGCCGCGGGGCCTTTACCCGCGCCGTGTAAATCGTCTAGCAGTTTCTCGAATTCGTCATCGGTGATATCACCGCTGTCAGCTTCGGTGTCTGCAACTACATCCGGCTTATCTTGGCTATCGTCACCGCCTGCTGTTGGCGCTTTCCCTTCGCCATGCAGTTGGTCGAGTAAGCGATCAAATTCATCTTGAGTAATCTCATCGACTGAATCGCCACTGATCGCACCATCACCCGATGCTGAAGCTTCCGGTTCTGGGGTAGGCTCAGGTTCTGGCTCAGGTTCTGGCTCAGGCGTTGGTTCGGGTTCTGGCTCAGGTTCAGGCTCAGCCGCTTGCTCGTCTGCACTGGCAGGTTTCGCATAGCGATGTAGCGCTTCTAGCAACTCAGGCGAGGCCGCCGTCGGCTCTTCACTACTTTGAACCGCTGAAAACTGATCGTTAATGGTATCCAACGCTTGCAAAATGGTGTCCATGACGTCTGAGGTCAACTCACGGCCATGGTTACGCAGCGTATCAAAGACATTTTCCGCACCGTGACACGTGTCAACCAGTGCATTAAGACCCAAAAAGCCCGCCCCACCTTTTACGGTGTGGAAGCCACGGAAGATGGCATTCAGCAAGTCTGAATCATCAGGGGCACGCTCCAAATCGACCAGCTGTTCAGACAGCTGTTCGAGGATTTCTCCCGCTTCAATCAAAAAGTCCTGAAGGATTTCTTCATCCATTTCAAAGCTCATAGCGCACCTCTAAAAACCCAAACTCGATAATAAGTCATCGACATCATCCTGGCTGTGGACCACGTCATCACGCTCTTCAGGATGAATAATCGGTCCTTCCGGCGCAACGGCATCTTCTTGTTGAGACTGCGCTTCTCCCGCCGTCTCGTCACTTTCCATACCGAATGCCGTCAGAATTTCGACGAGTTGTTGTTCGACTTCTTGCACAAGTTCGATAACACGTCGAATCACTTGGCCGGTGAGATCTTGGAAATCTTGAGCCATCAAAATATCGGTCAAATGACCGTGAAGCTCTGTCGCTCCGCCTTCCACCTGAGTCAACAACTCGTCGATGTTGTGGCAAAGGCTTTTAAACTCATCCAGGGCGATTTCCCCCCGCATCAAGCTGTTCCAATTCGGCCTAACCGCTTGCAAATTATCTTGCAGCTCACAGGCAATAGGCATGGTACGTTCAACCGCATCCATGGTGCGGTTGGCCGCAAGCTCAGTTTTCTCCATCACATAGGTGAGGCGATCGCGAGCGTCAGGAATATCGACAGTCGCCAAATCACCAATTCTGGGATCCAAGCGAAAGTTGGAGATAGAGTCGTGTAATTGGCGGGTGAGTTTGCCCACTTCCTTAAAAAGCGGGTCTCGCGCCTCTTTCGCGATATCAGCGAGAAGCGCATTAGCGTTATCTTGCTCTCCACTTTCAAGATACGCGACCAATTGTTTCGCTTGGTCCAGATTGATCATGACGATTACCTTTTACTGTGCGCTTGCTAATTACATGCGCTCGAAAATCTTATCGAGCTTCTCTTTTAGTGTGGCAGCAGTAAAAGGTTTTACGATATAACCATTCACGCCCGCTTGCGCAGCTTCAACAATCTGCTCACGCTTCGCTTCGGCAGTGATCATCAATACAGGGAGATGCTTCAGCGAGTCGTCCTTTCGGATCTCTTTAAGCAAATCGATCCCCTGCATTCCAGGCATATTCCAATCGGTCACGACAAAATCAATACCGCCCTTTTTGAGGATTGGCAGCGCTGTTAAGCCGTCATCCGCTTCAACGGTATTGTTGAAACCTAAGTCACGAAGAAGATTCTTTACGATACGGCGCATTGTTGAAAAATCATCAACAACGAGAATTTTCATGTTTTTATCCAAGGTTGCCTCCGGTGAGGTCTCGTTTTATTGTCGAAACTGTTACTTACTCACTATGCCAAGCGGAAAGCTTGGCTCTCAATCGTTGCGTGGCCTGACTCTGAATCTGACAGACCCGGGATTCACTCACCCCTATCACTGCCCCTATCTCTTTGAGGTTTAATTCCTCATCATAATAAAGAGATAGCACCAGTGCTTCTCTTTCGGGAAGACTTTTTATCGCCGCGGCCAATGCCGCTTTGAAATTATCTTCCGCAACATCCTGAAAGGGAAGATTGTCGTTGCGATGACTGTCGGTTGTAAATGCATCTTCGGAGACACCTAAGTCGTCCATGCCGATTAATCGGCTACAGTTAACGTCATTCAGTGCCTGATGATACTGATCTAGGCTCATATCAAGCCGTTGTGCCACTTCTACATCCGTGGGATCACGGCCTAATTCCTTTTCCAGTGAGGCAATCGCATCACTGATTGTCCTGCTTGCTTTGTGGACCGAGCGTGGCACCCAGTCACCGCGGCGCATATCATCCAGCATAGCACCGCGAATCCGAATACCGGCATAGGTTTCAAAACTTGCGCCCTTACTCGGATCATAATTTTGCTGCGCTTCAAGCAAACCTATCATGCCTGCTTGAATTAAATCTTCGACTTGTACACTCGGCGGCAAGCGCCCCATTAAGTGGTGCGCTATCCGTTTGACCAAGCTTGAGTATCGTTCGAGTACCCCTTGGCCATTATCACCCGTGCGACTATAGGTGAGCGCTTTATTCACGAATCAACTCTCCTGCGTCATCATTTTTGATCAGCAAGCGCTCAACAAAAAACTCCAGATGACCACCAGGGTTACGCGGTACTGGCCACGTCAGTGCCTTATTCGCCAGAGCGTTTAAAGCCAGCGACGCTGGCGAGCGAGGAAATGCGTCGATAACAACTTTCTGTTTTCTCACTGCTTGCCTCACTCTTTCATCCACAGGAACACATGCCACTAATTCTAGATTAGCATTTAGAAACCTTTCAGTGACTCGCGTTAATTTTGTGAACAAATCTCGCCCTTCACGGTAGCTTCTGACCATATTTGCAACGATTTTAAAGCGATTCACGCCATGTTCACGGCTTAAAATCTTGATCAGAGCATAGGCATCAGTAATTGACGTAGGCTCATCGCATACCACGACCACCACATCCTGCGCTGCGCGCGAAAAGCTCAGTACCATATCAGAGATCCCCGCAGCGGTATCTACTAAGAGTACATCAACCTCTTCTTCGAGTGTACCAAAAGCACGAATCAAACCAGCATGTTGCGCGGGCGTGAGTTCGGTCATGCCTTGCATTCCAGACGATGCTGGTACAATTTTCATACCGTGCGGCCCTTCAATGATGATGTCTTTCAGGTCACAAACACCTTGAAGCACGTGAGACAAGTTCTTGCCTGCTCGCAATCCGAGCAACACATCGACATTCGCCAAGCCAAGGTCGGCATCAAGCACCATGACTTTTTTGCCTTGGCGCGCCATAGAGGCCGCCATTCCTAGGGTGACATTTGTTTTCCCCACACCACCTTTACCGCCAGTCACTGTAATGACTTTAGTTCGTGAGGGGTTGGTTAGACGGCGAAGGCCGCTTGCTTGATCTTGCATGGTTGTCTCAATCATAAAAGTCCGCCCCATTCGACTCTGGGACATCACTGCTCCAGAAGTGATTGTGCTGATCCGCGCCTGATTCCAGCATTTCGCTGGCTTTTGACACTAAGAAGTGTCCTGTCGCTTGGCGGATATCTTCCGGCACACGTTGCCCGTCAGCTAAGTAAGCAACAGGCAGGGCATTTTCGATGGTGACACACAACAGCTCACCGAGGCTTAGAGATTCGTCCAGCTTTGTCAGCACACAGCCGGACAACGGAATACGACGAAAATGTTCAATGGTTTCTTGTAATACGCGACGTTGGGACGTCGCAGGCAAAACCAGCAAGCTGCGAATATGCGAACCACTGTTTTGCATTAATGTATCGAGCTGCTCTGAAAGGCGCAGATCGCGCTGACCCATACCGGCAGTATCAAGCAATATCAAACGTCTATGACGCAGTTGATAAAGGATGTCGGCCAGTTCATCGGCATCTTTAGCCACCTTGACCGGACAGCCAAGAATACGCCCATAAGTCGCAAGTTGTTCATGCGCCCCGATACGAAACGTATCTGTGGTGACTAATGCGATTTCTTCTGGGCCAAAGTCCATAGCTGCTCGGGCAGCAAGCTTAGCGATCGTGGTGGTTTTTCCCACTCCGGTGGGGCCTAAAAGCGCAATCACACCGCCTGTTTCAAGCATGTTTTCATCCACGGTGATGATTTGGTCAGCGACTAAATCAAGCAGCGCCTGCCACGCTTCAGTGGGGGGCGTGTCTTCTGGGATATAACACGCGAGCTGATCCGATAAGTCAGACGATAATCCCATGCGCTCCAAGCGTTTAATCAGCATGGCACGCAGCGGTTCTCTACGTTCAACCTCTTGCCACATCAAGCCTGAGAGCTGATGCTCGAGCAAGCTACGAATGGAAGCCATTTCTTGGCGCATCGCTTCAATCTCTTCATTGGACGATTGCGATGGACGCGCTTCGAACCGGGAAGGATCCAGTTTAGGCTTGCTATCCGGCTGTTGATGCTGGCGCCCAGCATCTTGCCAACTGCCACGACCATTGCTCTTCAACTCCCGACGAGGTTCATAACCTCGCCCAAGCGCCGAAGGCCGCTCAGGTTCTCTCGCATTCGAATGACGTTGAGGGTCGGGGCGAGATGACTGTTTTTGTTGTCGTTGCAACAACGCAGACAGGGAGTCGGCTTCGTTTTGAGGCGCACGGTCTGCTGGACCTGATTTATCTCGATATTCATCGAGCATGGCCGAAAAACGAGGCGGTCGATGATTGCGCGGCGCCGCTTGTTGACGTTGGCGCAATTGGACCTTGTCATCCGCGAGCTGGCGGTGTGCATTTGAGTATGCCTGCGCCGCCTGCTCTTGTGCATGAGCCTGTGGCTGCGGCTTGGCAGGAACAGGATCTGTATCGGCATCGACGGCAGCAACAATTTCCACACCACCAGTCACTTTTTTGTTAGACATGATCACCGCATCCGCACCCAGCTCTTCTTTGACTTGGCCAAGTGCAGTACGCATGTCTTTAGCAAAAAAACGTTTGATTTTCAAAGCTCTGCCCTACTCAAAAAACGGTATTAATTATTACCGACCGCATTGACGATACGAATTTGTTTCTCATCCGGCACTTCTTGATATGMCAAGACTCGTAGCGTCGGAATGGTGTTCTTCACAAATTTCGCTAAGGTCGCTCGAAGCACGCCCGACGTTAGCAACACGGCGGGCTCACCTTGCAGCTCTTGCTGCTGCGTTGCCTCGGCTAATGATGATTGCAGGCGTTCTGCTAACCCAGGCTCAATGCCTGTCGACTCACCACCAGAGGCCTGCATGGTTTTATGCAACATCTGTTCCAGCTCAGGCACTAACGTAATGACTGGCAGTTCTGGTGCAATACCATTGATTTCCTGCACGATCAGTCGACGCAGTGCAATCCGAACCGCTGCGGTGAGAATGTCGGGATCTTGACTCTTTCCAGCGTACTCGGCCATGGTCTGCACGATAGTACGGATATCTCGAATAGGAATCGCCTCACTGAGCAAGTTTTGCAATACCTTCACCAATACACTTAGTGGGATTTGGTCAGGGATCAGCCCTTCCACCAAACGCGGTACTTGTTTACCCAGCATATCGACAAGGTTTTGCGCCTCTTCGTGACCCAATAAACGCTCGGCGTTATTGGTCAGCATTTGACTCAGATGGGTCGCCAATACGGTGGCAGAGTCGACCACCGTATATCCTAACGCCTGAGCGTGCTCGCGTTGGCTCGGCTCAATCCAAACCGCTTCGAGTCCAAATGCAGGGTCTTGCGTCGGCTCGCCTTCAATCGGTCCAAACACTTGTCCTGGATTAATAGCAAGTTCATGCTCTGGACGGACTTCCGCTTCGCCCACCGCGACGCCCATCAAGGTTATCCGGTAGTTATGTGGCGGTAACTCCAGATTATCGCGAATATGAACAGGCGGAATGAGGAAGCCAAAGTCTTGAGAAAGTTTTTTACGCACGCCTTTGACGCGGTCAAGCAGTTCACCGCCTTGATCTCTATCCACCATGGGGATTAGGCGATAACCCACTTCTAGACCAATCACATCCACAGGTTGCACATCATCCCACGACAACTCTTTCGGTGTTATAGGCGCCGTCTCTGGCTGCTCAGGCTCATCTGCTTTTTGTTGTGCTTTGTGATACTGCTGGTATTTCCAATAGGCCAAGCCACCACAAATAATCGCTAACAGCAGGAATGGGATGTGAGGCATACCCGGCACAATACCCATCACGGTAAGAATACCAGTAGCAATCATCAGCGCGCGCGGGTTATCAAACAATTGGAAGACAACTTGCTGCCCCATGTCTTCATCAGTATTTTGACGCGTCACCATAATGGCGGCACCAATTGACAGCAAGAGTGACGGGATTTGCGCCACCAAGCCGTCACCAATGGTCAGCAAGGTATAAACTTCAATCGCATCAGAGAACGGGAGATCGTGCTGCCCCATCCCGATGGACAGGCCACCGACGATGTTAATCAACAGGATCAGGATACCCGCGATCGCATCCCCTTTAACGAACTTAGACGCACCATCCATAGAGCCGTAGAAGTCTGCTTCTTTGGTCACTTCTTGACGACGCGTCCGCGCTTGTTCTTGATCGATAAGCCCGGCATTTAAGTCGGCATCAATGGCCATTTGCTTACCGGGCAAGGCATCCAAGGTAAAGCGTGCACTTACTTCCGAAATCCGTCCGGCACCTTTGGTTACCACCATAAAGTTGATGATCATCAGGATAAGAAACACCACCAGACCGACGGCATAGTTGCCCCCGATCACCACCGAACCAAACGCGCCGATCACCTGACCCGCGGCATCCGGCCCTTCATGGCCATAGAGCAACACCACCCGAGTCGACGCAACGTTCAACGCCAAGCGTAATAAAGTTGCTATCAACAGCACCGTGGGAAACACGGCAAAATCTAGTGGACGACGGGTATAAATGGTGACGAGCAAAACCACCAGCGACAAGGCAATGTTGAACGAGAACATCAAGTCCAACAGCATGGGCGGAACGGGCAATACCACCATCGCGAGGGTGGCTAACACTAAAATTGGAGCCCCAACCGCGGGCATCGCACGCAAGCGGTGGTAAGGAACTTTGTCTGAGAATGGCAGCTGCCACTTGGCTTTTAGCATGTTACAAGCTCAAATCCATGATAGGTGAACGGCGGAAAAAGCGACGCGCTCGTCAAACATAAGAGGAAGTGGAGAAAGCAATATTTGCGCCAACAAACAACCTCTAAAGTGTCAGCATTTTGTCACTTCTCAGACAAAAACACGCAACCCAAAGGACAAGGGAGTACTAGTCGTGGCGCAAATCTGGCGGAATCGGCAAATAAGCATCTTCTGGGCGCGTCGGCCGACGGCCCCGGCCTTTTTTGTACTGCTTGAGCTGGAAAACATACGCCAGTACCTGTGCAACCGCCGTAAATAAACCGTCTGGAATTTGTTGTTCAAGCTCAGTGCTAAAGTACAGCGCTCGCGCTAAAGGCGGTGCAGGGACAATCGCTACATCATGCTCAGCGGCAATCTCACGAATTTTCAGTGCGGTAAAGTCAGAGCCTTTCGCGACCACCACTGGGGCGCTATCCATGTCACTGTTATACCGAAGTGCAACCGAGTAGTGCTCGGGGTTAGTCACCACGACATCGGCTTGTGGCACTTCTGCCATCATTCGTCGTTGCGCCATTTCACGCTGCAGCATACGAATTCGACCTTTGACTTCTGGGCGGCCTTCGGTTTCTTTGTACTCGTCTTTTACTTCTTGTTTGGTCATTTTTAGCTGCTCATTGTGCTGCCATATCTGAAACGGCACATCAATCGCAACCACAATTAAGAGTGAGCAACATACCAACAACACGAAGTTAAGCAGAATATCCATCGCGTGATAGAGGTTTTGCGGGAAGGTTTCAATTGTCAGTTCAAAGAACTCTTGGAGGTTGATATACACCAAGTAACTTGCCACGCCCCCAACCAGCAAGACTTTAAGAATCGATTTTAATAACTCAACCAAGCCTTGGGTGCCAAACATCCGTTTAACCCCAGCGATGGGGCTCATTTTGGATAACTTGGGGCGCGCCGCTTCCCACGAGAAGCTGATCCCACCAAGACCTGCCGACCCCGCGAGGCCGGAAAAAAACAGCAGCAACAGCACCAGTCCAAGCGGGAGGATAAGGTGTAATAGTTCGCCAACCACGACCAGCATTAACTCAGAGGTATCAAAGACTTCTGCGCGCGACAACGTAAAAAGCCGCGTCATTAGCGCCATTAACGCTTCCCCGAGCGATTGCCCAAACCACATCAAACTCACCGCCCCCAATATCAGGACAGCGACGGACGCCAGTTCTCTTGAGCGCGGTACTTGGCCTTTCTCCCGCGCCTGCTCCCGCCTTCGGGGTGTGGCGTCTTCTGTTCTTTCTTGGCCGTCACTCTCTGCCATCAGTTAGGCTCACAGTTAATGCGAATCAAAGAGCAAACTTGGTTAAGCCCAGTCTGCCAGTGGTTATCGTAATGCGTCAAAATACCGAACAGTAAATACCAACTGATCAGCAAGCCCATCAACAATGCAAATGCAAAGCCAAGAGAGAAAATGTTCAGTTGGGGAGCGGCGCGTGTCATGACCCCGAACGATAGGTTAACAATCAAGAGCGCGATAATGCCCGCCAATGACATGCTTAACGCGACCTGGAACATAATACCGAACCAATCCGCAAGGCTGCGGTAATCGGCTGCACCAATCATCTCGCCAATGGGGAGCGTTTTAAAACTCATAACCACTAAATTAAGCATCTGCAAATGCCCATCGGTGGCAAGAAAGAGCATGACTGCCAAGAACAAATAGAATTGCCCGAGTAAGGGAGTGTTTTGACCATTGGCGGGGTCCACCATAGAGGCAAAACCCAAACTGGATTGCATACCGAGGATTTGTCCCAATACCACAAAGGTTTGGGTAATAAATTGCGTGACCATCCCCATGGCAACGCCAATCACGATTTGCTGAGCCAACACCACAAATCCCGCAAAGGACACCAATTCAATCTCTTCTGGCACCGCAGGGAGTGCTGGCATCACCGCAAAGGTAATCGCCAGCGATAGATATAAGCGAATGCGCACTGGCACAAAGCGTGCGCCAAAAAACGTCATCGCCATCATCATCGAGGAGATGCGAGTGAACGGCCAAAAATAATTGGCCATCCACGACAAGATAACAGAGGCGGGATATTCCATGATATCGCCCTAGTAAAGCAGGGTCGGGATCTCTTCCACCAAGCGGTAGAAGTACTCCATCAACATACGCGTCATCCAATGGCCGAAAAACATCAGGGCCACAAAGGTGGCGATCAAACGCGGTAAAAAGCTCAGTGTTTGCTCGTTGATTGAAGTCGCCGCTTGGAAAATCGCCACAATCAAGCCGACCAACAAACCCGGTACCACAATCGCCGACACCAGCAGTAGCACCAAATACAAGGCATCTTGAAATAGTTCAACAAATGCTTCCGGGGCCATCATTGCCTCCTTTAGCCAAAACTACCCGCTAAGGTAGAAAGAATGAGGTTCCACCCATCAACCAAGACAAATAACATCAGCTTAAATGGCAAGGAGACGATCATCGGCGAGAGCATCATCATACCCATTGCCATCAAGACAGAGGCCACCACCAAATCAATCACCAAAAACGGCAAAAACAGCATAAAGCCAATTTGGAAAGCCGTTTTCAACTCTGAAGTCACAAACGCAGGGATGAGTACCGTCATCGGGACTTGCTCTGGCTCACTGACTTGCGCACCCGACATATTCACAAAGGTCTCAAGATCTTTGACGCGTGTCTGTCTCAACATAAACTCGCGCAACGGCACTTGCACGCGGTCGAATGCGTCTCGCGCCGTTATTTGTTCATTGATGTAGGGTTGAATGGCATCCGTGTTCATGCGATCGATCACCGGAGACATAATAAACAGCGTCAAGAACAAAGCGATCCCGATGATGACTTGGTTTGACGGCGTTTGCTGTAGTCCCATGGCCTGCCGCAAAATCGCCATCACCACCACAATTCGAGTAAATGACGTCATCAAGATCACGATGGCGGGCAAAAAGCCCAGCGCAGTCATCAGAGCGAGGATCTGCAATGTCACCGAGTAGTCTTCACTGCCATCAGGATTGACGCGCATCGTCACAGCAGGGATCCCGCCTCCGGTGTTGCGACTTGTCTGCAGTCGCACCGCCTCACCGGCCTCATCAATCGATTCGGTGGTAATGGTTTCTTGTGCTGGCGTTGCTTCTTGTTGGGCAAACGTGGCAGGTGAAAACAGTGACACCCACACAAAAAGCCAAGCCGCAAGTAACGTTTTGATAGTCATTTTCGATTCAACAGTTGGCCGAGTTGCTCAGCAAATCTCGTATTCGGTGCTGGCGCATTTGACGACGTCGGCATGGGCGAATCCAGCGCTTTTAGCAACCGAATATTGGTGGCTGTCACGCCGATCACGAGCTGCTCGCCATTGATATCGACCACTAAAATACGCTCTTTTTGCCCAACGGCCAGTTGGCTGATGATACGAATGCCATTGGCTTGCCCAGCCATGCCTGGCAACTTTAATCGTCTCAATAACCACGCCAGCGCAAAAATAAGCGCAAGCACCAATGTCAGTGATACCAACATGGTCGCGATACTAATATCAGGCGCCGCGGCCCATACAGGCAGCGGCGCAAACAACAAGCCTCCCAAAAGCCGACGCATGATTTTCCTTATCGTAACTTCTTAATTCGCTCAGTTTGGCTGATCACATCCGTCAACCGAATACCAAACTTATCGTTCACCACAACCACTTCGCCATGCGCAATTAAGGTGCCATTCACCAGCACATCAAGCGATTCCCCTGCTAATCGATCTAGCTCGACCACAGAGCCTTGGTTTAATTGCAGCAAATTACGAATATTAATTTGTGTGCGCCCGACTTCCATCGATATGGTCACAGGGATATCGAGAATGGCATCCAGCTTACGTTGCTCTTCTGGGCCAATTTTCTGTTCACTGTCGTCCGTCAGCTCTTCTAATGGTGCCGCTTGCACTTCATCAGAGCCTTCCACTTCTGACTGTTCGGCCAGGGCGGCAGCCCAATCATCATCTACATCATTTTGATCCATGACGTCTCACCCCTGTTTACTGGTTTTGATTACTGGTATCACTGCCACCTTTACCATCAATCGGTAAATCTTCTTCTAAGTCGTCAAGCAACTCCGGCTTGTCGTGAAGCAGTGAAATATCTGATTTAGCCATATCTGGCCGTTTCAATTTTTCAACAATTTTGAGTGCTAGCTTATCGTTAGACTGACCCATTTTGGCACGATAGGTCGGCAAATCTTCAATAAAGACTGTACACGCGTCTGGCATATCGACAGGGATCACGTCCCCTTTTTGCAACTCCATCAAATCGCGTAATGACAGCGTGGTATCTAACAGCTTGGCGCTGAGCTCGACATTAACGTCCAAGATTTCATCGCGTAATGCTTTACTCCAACGTACATCCGTGTCCATTTTGTCACTTTGGACACCCGCATCTAGCAACTCACGAATCGGCTCTAGCATGGAGTACGGCATAACCATGTGGCAATCACCACCGCCGCCGTCAAGCTCGATATGGAACGAGCTCACCACAATCACTTCTGTAGGGCTAACAATGTTGGCCATCGCCGGGTTTACCTCTGAGTCGAGGTATTCAAAGGCCACTTCCATCACCGGCGCCCACGCGTCTTTATAATCTTCAAACACGAGCTTGAGCAGCATTTGGATCACGCGTCGCTCGGTCGGAGTAAATTCACGCCCTTCAATCCGAGCATGAAAACGCCCGTCGCCACCAAAGAAGTTTTCCACCAAGATGAAGACTAATCGTGCTTCCATGGTGATAAGCCCGGTCCCTTTTAATGGCCGGAAACGCACCATGTTTAAGCTCGTCGGGACATAGAGCGTGTTTTGGTACTCGCCAAATTTCATCATCTGCACGCCGTTAATCGATACTTCGGCGGTTTTACGCAGCATGTTAAACAAACTAATGCGCATGTGACGCGCAAAGCGCTCATTGATAAGTTCAAGCGTCGGCATGCGACCGCGCACAATACGGTCTTGCGAAGAGAAATCAAACCCTACCGCACCGCCTTCGCCGGCTTCGGGCTCGTTATCATCCTCTTCGACGTCATCAACACCGTGAAGGAGCGCATCAATTTCGTCTTGGCTGAGTAGGTCGGTCACGTCATCACCTATTGCATCACAAAACCGGTAAACAGGACCCGTTCTACCACAGGTTCACCGGTGACTTTAATCAAGGCCGCACGCACATTCTCGGCCGCTTGCCGCCTCACTTCGAGTTGGCCTTGCGGTGTACGCAATTGCTCAGCGGTTGCCGCCCCAAAGGTATTCAACAGCGCGTGCTCCACCAAGGGCAAATTTTCTTTGGCAAGCGCTTCCATTTCATTGCCTCGCACCAGCAGCTGAGCCTTAACTTGAACGAGACGTTGCTGCTCGTCGCCCGTCACATTGAACACAAACGGGCGTGGTAAGGTGACATAAATCGCTGGCAGTGACATTGCTTGCTCTTCAAGCACAATATCGTCTTGGCTGTCATCTCCTCCAGATAAGAAGAAAAACGCTGCACCACCGACCACTAACAGCAGCAACACAGCTGCAGCGATAATGATGATCAGCTTTTTCTTTCCATCTTCAGGCGCTTCTGGATTGTTATCATCGGCCATCGTTATTCGTGCTCCTCATCTTTACACCCACATCAAGCGTAATAGTCAACCGCTCTATCGCTATGTGAAACCTGTATGGTTTGGCTGGTTAATACCTCGTCAACACCGTCATCGAGCCCCGGCATCCCGGATGCAGCCCCACTCGATTGGCCTGCGCCGCTTTGTTGCTGCTGCCCCGATGCCATTTGTTGGGCACCACTGTCTTGCTGTTGGACCGAGCCTTGGGCTAATTGTAGCCCTTGCTGCTGTAACATTTCACGCAAACGCGGCATCGCTTGTTCGACGAGATCGCGTGCTTGATGGTTGGCCACGGTAATGTGCACAGTCGCTTGGTCATTGTTGATACCCAGCTTAATTTGCATCCGGCCTAATTCAGGTGGATCAAGGCGAATATCAACCTGTTTCAAATTTTTCGACAGCATTACATTAACGCGCTCACTGAGTGCCGCGCCCGCTTCTGCAGGCGATTGTCCCATGGGTAAGGGGGCTTGAGCATTTTGTGCCGCTTGCATATCTTGACGCGCAGTATGTGCTTGCGCCGATGGTGTTCCTAAGCTAGCCGCTAACTGTTGCATCAGTGTATCGGAGCGTGTCGACCCACTACCATCCACTCCCGCTGCTTTATCCGCGTTTGCCGCCTTCTCAGTCATGGCTTTTACCGCAGCTTTGCTCAACCCTGCCGCTTGCGCCTGCTGACTGGCTAGCGCATTCGCGCCCGCCTGTCCTAATTGAGCGGTCAACGATGAAGAGACCTTACTGCTGCTCTCCCCATCACCGGCATGCAATTGATAAGTCGCTTGATTAGCTTGACGCTGCTTGTCCAGATTGTCTGCCGAACGCGCAGCCAACGCTGCGGCGATATCTTTAGCCACAACCGACTCTTTACCCTTTTTTTCAGTTTCATCCGCGCCGGCTTTGGCCTCGGCCCAAGGGATCGATGCCGACGCGAGCTTCATCGCTTTGTCTGGCTGTGCAGATGCCGACCCTTGTTCGTCACTGCTGAGGCTGGTCCCGCTGCGCGCCTGTTGATTAGCTCTCACTTGCGCTACCAGTGCTGCCAACTGATCGGGCGACAATTGCGCCAGCGCCTGTTCTGGATCGACATCATCAGGAAGCTGCCGTGACAACGTCTCTAACAGTGCTTCTCGCGAGACCTTTTGCGCTTGGGCATGCTCGTGCATCTGTTTCTGCAATGATGCTAACGCTTTGTCGTTTAAAGCTTTGTCATTTAACGCCTCTTTGTCGGCGCCTGTCATGTTGTCAGCATTGGCCATTAATTCACTACCCGCTTTGATAGGCAAATCTTTGCCATTCAGCGTCGCGGCAGCTTGATTCAAGCGTGCAAGCAGTGCTTCCCCTTCCTCCATCGCGGTCATATCGGCAATTTGGGCCATTTCTTCTTCACTGAACATGCCATCTGCCAGCATGGCCTCTGCATCGATCATTTGGCCATCAACCAGTAAGGTTTTGCCATCCGCCATCAGCTCAATGGGCAACTCGCCCTCCGCGCCATCTTGTTGAAGCGTTTGCCGTAATGTCGCTAGAAAGCCCGCTTCTGGCGACGCCTTAGCTTGTCCAGCTGAAGGCTGACCCTCGCTTGGCGTTGGCGCGATGTTGGCAGATAAATTAGAAAGCGTCAGGTTAGACTGCGTCATAGGTCTCTCATCATTACCGTGTAAATCACCTGTTCGCGAGGCGAATACTCGCTCGTCGTGGTAATGACAAAGCAATTATCGCGCCATTATAAGATTAAGAGAAGGGGGAAGGACGACGGCGAGCAATAATCGCTGCCATTTCATCCATTTGGCGCTGCTCTTGATAGCGTTCTCGCTCCGCTTGCTCACGTTCACGCTTTTCAATTAGCCACTCTATCGATTGCCGATACTGCCGCGCTTGCTGCCAGGTTTGTTGGCAGTTATCGAGATGCTCTTTAAACTGATGTTCAGCATCTCGCTGTTTTACCAGGGTTTCATCCAGCTGGACAATGAATTTGTTTAAGTGGCCAAATGCACTGGCCGATAAGCCTTGCTGGCCGCGGTCACTCATTTGCCGACAATACTCCAAGCGGTACTGCTCGATTTGCTCCAGCTGACGATAGTAATTATCCAAAGATTGCTGCGCCGCGACAACGGCAAGCTGCGCCTGCTTTTCATCCTCTTGGGCTTTATCCAACAGCAGTGTCAGTGCATGATCAGCCATCGATTACCCCTGCAAGGTTGAGCGTAACATGTTGACGCACATATCAAAGGGGACCACTTCTTTCATGCCTTGCTGCAAATACCCATCCAATCGCGGCTTAATACTAAATGCTTGGTCAACCGCTGCATCTGAGCCTGGCTTGTACGCGCCGATTGAGACCAAGTCTTGATTTTTTCGGCAAACGGACAACACTTGCCGCACCGCTTTAGACATCAGAATTTGCTCTTCACTGGTGATGTTTGGCATCACACGGCTGACCGAACGCTCAACATCAATCGCAGGATAATGCCCACTGTCAGCCAATTCGCGCGATAACACGATATGCCCGTCAAGAATGGCGCGGGCCGCATCTGCAATCGGATCTTGTAAGTCATCGCCTTCTGTGAGTACAGTGAAAAACGCCGTGATAGAGCCTTGCCCAACCGCGCCATTACCGGCACGTTCAACCAACGAAGGCAAACGCGCAAAAACCGACGGCGGATACCCTTTGGTGGCCGGTGGCTCACCAACCGATAAAGCGATTTCACGCTGCGCTTGCGCAAAACGAGTCAAAGAGTCCATTAACAAGAGCACATCGAGCCCTAGATCGCGAAAATATTCGGCAATGGTCAACGCAGTTTGGCACCCTTTGAGGCGCATCAGTGGTGACGCATCGGCAGGAGCTGCAACCACCACGGCACGCGCGCGTCCTTCCTCTCCGAGGATATCGTCAATAAACTCTTTGACTTCGCGACCACGCTCGCCAATGAGCCCCACCACAACCACTTGTGCGGTCGTGCCTCGTGTCATCATGCCAAGCGTGACAGACTTACCTACCCCCGAGCCTGCAAACAAGCCGATACGTTGCCCTTTGCCGACGGTTAAAAGGCCATTAATCGCCTTAATGCCGACATCCAAAGGTTCACGAATCGGCTGGCGCGCCAAGGGGTTGATTGGCGTCCCTTCTAAGCTGGCACGCTTATCAGTATAGATATCGCCCTTTCCATCCAAAGGGTTGCCCATACCGTCGATCACTCGGCCGAGTAATTCCATCCCCACCGCCAAATGACCTCGCTCTGCCAGCGGCGTCACACGTGCACCAGGAAGCACACCAGACACTTGCTCATTGGGCATCAGATAAAGTAGCTCACCGGCGAAACCAACCACTTCGGCCTCAATAGTGCCATTAAGGGTATCGACCGAGCAGACAGAGCCAATCGGCGCGCGACAGCCAATGGCCTCAAGTGTCAATCCCACCATACGGACCAATTTCCCCGATGCGACGGGTTTGGGGGCGAGATTGTCAACTTGCCAGTGCTTGAGTCGCTCTGCCAATGCACTCATGACTCACCTTTGTCCTGATCCACTGATGCGTTTTGCTCAGCCGAAGGTGCTTGCTCATCCTGTGAGCTAGCTTGAGAATCGAGCTCTGACGACGCATGCTCTTGCGGCGCGTCCGCTTCCTGTTGCGCGTGGTCACGCATGGTTTGCTCAGATTCTGTCACAGGATCCGTTTGTTGGTGCGCAGCGTCCGACGGGCGCGCTTGGTTTTTACCATGAAACTCTCGTAACAAGGTGTCCACACGCTCGGCAAGACGGTAATCCACCACCGAGTCTTTCGCTTTTACGTACACATCGCCACGAGACAGTGCTGGCTCGGATTGTAACGTCCAATCGCGCGCGGCAAGGGTATCTGGCCCGTACGCCTCACTGACTAGCGCGTGATCATCTGGGTGTAGGGAGACAGTAACGGGGTGATCAGCAATCGGCAGTGCCTCGATGGCGGCGCGTAAGGTTTGTAAGATCACGTGCGGATTAGTCTGCACTTCGACGCCAATCAGAGATTTAGTCAACGCTTGCACCATCAATAGCAACTGCTGCTCGACATCTTCATTGACCTTTTCGAGCGGGTGCGTGAGCTGATTTAAAATTCTATCTAGATGCTGGCAGCGCTCCTCGATCAGGGCTTGCCCAGCGGCGACACCTTCGTCAAAGCCTGCTTTTTTACCTTCTTCGTGGCCTTTCTCGCGCCCCTCTTCAAGACCCGCTTCTAACCCCTCACGATGACCAAGCTGCTTGCCCTCTTCATAGCCCTCATCGTAGCCTTGTTGACGAATCGCTTCGAGTGCATCCGCGGTTAAGGGTTCAGGCGCCAGCTCCGACTCTTCTGGTTCCGGTTCGGGCTCCGGCTCCCAACTCGGATCATAGTTGAGTGCGGTTTCTTTGGGTAAAGACTGCTTGTCGCCGTAAGGAGGCAATTCCCAACGGTCAATGGTTTCAGTCTGTGCCTCGTCAGCACGAATGTAGCCACGACGCTTATCTAGGCTCATGATTTACCTCTGATACGTGAATGGCCTAAACGAACTCGTCGCCGCCGCCACCAGTAAGCATGATTTCACCCGCATCCGCGAGACGGCGCGCGATAGACAGGATCTCTTTCTGAGCCCCTTCTACATCTGAAACACGGATCGGTCCCATGGCTTCGATATCGTCTTGCAGCATTTCTGCCGCACGCTTAGACATGTTGCGGTAGATTTTCTCACGCAGATTATCTTCCGCACCTTTAAGCGCTTTTTGCAAGACTTCTTGCGGCACGTCACGCAGCATAGTTTGAATACCGCGATCGTCGACATCGATAAGGTTGTCGAATACGAACATCAGATCTTGGATTTGCGAGGCCATCTCTTCGTCTTGATCGCGAATCGAGTCCATCAACACGCCTTCAATACTGTTGTCCATGTAGTTCATGATCTCGGCTGCGGCCTTCAAGCCACCAATTTTGGCAGCTTGCGCCCCCGCTTGGCCAGCGAACTGTTTCTCCATGATTTCATTCAACTCGTGCAATGCAGCAGGCTGAACTTCTTCGAGGTTGGCAATCCGCATCATCAGATCTAACCGGTCACGTTCAACAAACTGTGAGAGGATCTCCGCGGAATGCTCGGGGTCGAGATACGAAAGTACAATGGTCTGTATCTGCGGGTGCTCGTTGATAATGATGCTCGCCACTTGACGCGGATCCATCCACTTGAGTGAATCCAAGCCTTTCGAGCCACTGCCAAGCAAAATCTGATCGACCAAGTTGTTGGCTTTGTCTTCACCCAGCGCGGCTACCAACGCATTACGAACAAAGTCTTCACTGCCCATCCCAATCGAGGTGTATTTTTGGATTTCCTCGAGAAAGGCGCGGTGAACAGCGGCCACTTTATCGGAGTTAAGGTCAGTCATTGAGGTCATGGCCGCACCGACGCGTTGCACCTGCTTTGGCTCAAGGTGGCGAATAATACTCGCCGCATCTTGCTCACTCAGGCTCAACAACAAAATTGCTGCCTTTTCAATACCACTCAATGAGTTGACATCAAAGCTGGTACCCGGTTGCTCTTCACCGCCGGTTGTCGCGACTTCATTTGCCATCTTGCATTACCCAGTTCTTCACAGCTTGTGCGGCTAGGTCTGGCTCGTTCGCCACCAATGCCCGCACCGCTTTCAACAAATCTTCATCTTTGTGTAAGTTTGGCAAGGACACATCCGATGATGACATCGCAAAGTTACTTGAGCCATCAAGCTCCGAACCAATCAGGCCAATGTCATCACCGTCAGGGGAGATGGGCAAGCCATCGGGTCCCAAGATCTCGCCATTGGGTCCGACGGTATTGCCATCCTCGTCGAGCGCTGGGTACAACAGTTTTTTCATGGCTGGGCGGATAAGCACTAAGATAACCACGATAATCACCAATGCCGCAGCCATCCAGCGCACCCAGTCGTTGAAGTTTGGATGCTCCCAAATCGGCACATCCATCGCCATATCTTGTTCAGGCTCAACAAAGGGCACTGCGATGACTTCAATCACGTCCCCACGCGCTTCACTGAAACCGACCCCACCCATCAACAAACGACGAATTTTTGCGATTTCATCATCGGTCAGTGGGGTTTTCACCACATCACCAGTTTCCGGATCCACACTTTGCTTAAAGTTGACCGCGACCGAGACGGTCTGGCGGTCAATAATGCCAGACTGTGCACGACGGTGGCGGATGGTAGTGTCCAATTCAAAGTTTCGCGTGGCTTCACGACTGACCGAGCCCGTGTCTCCTGCGCCACCATTTTTCAAATCTTGAACGTCTTCAGGAATCGATGCATCCGCCGGTGGCTGATTACTTAACGCTCCCGGGATCCCTGCGACCATATCACTACTATTGTAGTCTTCACGGGTGTACTCACTGCGCGTGGCGGGCGTATTGGGATTAAATTGCTTTTGAGTTTCTTCTAGCGAACTAAAGTCCATCGACACATCGACTTGCGAGGTATAGTTACCCAAACCCAATACTGGGATGAGAATAGAATCGATTTTGTCGCGTAACTGGCGCTCTTGCTTACGCTCAAGCTCATATTCTTTGCGGCGTGCTGCCGTGGCAGGATCTTCACTCCCCGAGTTCAACAAACGTCCATGCTGATCGGTTACCGTTACACGGGTCGGTTTCAGGGATGGGACGGCAGAGGCAACCATATCGACAATCGAGTCCACCTCTTCTTGTCCGAGTGTATTCGCGCCGCCAAGCGTGAGAAATACAGTTGCTGAGGCTTCTTGATTGTGACGCACAAACACGCTTTGCTTTGGCATCGCCAGCAGTACGCGCGCTTTGCGGACATGACGGACTTCTTCAATCGCGGCAGCAAGTTGACGTTCGCGGCTCAATTTTAAGCGCTCGCGCTCCAGTTGTTGTGAGACGCCAAATCCCATGTCATTAAGAAGAATATCATCGCCTTCAGCGGTCGCGGTGTTTAACCCCGCCCGGGTCAGTCCCAAACGAATCGATGAGTATTCATCCGCAGGGACACGAATCGTATTGCCATCTAGCTGATAATTAATCTTTTCTTGATCGAGGTGATCAAGCACCGGAATTAGCTCCTCGGTTTCATACGAGCCCAGTGGACGCATTTCGGGTTCTTGAACCCAGAAAAACAGCATCATAATCAACGCGACGCAGATAGCGACCGCTAACACGAGGATCATTTGACGTACCATGTCCAAGTCGCCGAATAGCGAGTCAGACTTGGCAGACTGCTCTAACGCATCCGGGTCTTGTACGTCTTGATCCATCTCTGGCCCAAGCTCTGTGGAGGGCAATGCTGCCGCCCCTTCGGAGACTGCCAGATCGGTGTTTTGATTCTCTTCAGCCACTGGTTAATTCCTACATTACACTGGCATATTCATCAGTTCTTTGTACGCTTCAACCAGCTTGTTGCGGGTTTGAACCGTTGCATCGAATGCTACACTCGACTTATTACGTGCGATCATCACATCCGACAAACTGACACTGCGGTCGCCTTCATCAAAGCGCGTGGCAAGTTCACCCGATGTTTTTTGTAATCCGTTAACATGGTTGATGGCGCTGGCCAGCATATCGCCAAATTCTTGGCTCACTTGTTGGCCCGTCGCAGGTTGCGACACGTTTTTCGCGGCCACCGCCATGGCTTGCATCTCTTGGGTCAGGGCATTGGCTTTCATCGTCGATCCTTACTGTGTCAATTTTTTGTCAACTTGGTCAGAATTTATCCGCCATGACAGCTAACTTGCAACTTTGAGGCCACGTTGGCAAAGGCCTCACATCCTAGGGAGTTAGCTTGGAATTTCAATCCCAGCATCACGCATTTTGGCTAATTTATAACGCAATGTTCGCGGACTGATCCCTAACCGCTCCGCCACTTCTTTGCGGCGACCTTCACAGGCGCGAATAGTGTCTAGAATGATAGCAAACTCTTGATCCCGCAGCTCATTCCCCAATCCAGCATTACCGTTTATCGTTGGATCGGAAAAGGATGCCGCTGACGTTGCAACCGATGGTGCCACCGGCTGGCTATCCATCACTCGGTGCTGTAAGCCGGATGCATCATGCCAATCATGGCCTTCTAGCAAAATATCACTCGCTTGAATAACGGCATTGCTCGCTAGAATCAAAGCGCGCTGCATCACGTTGTCGAGCTCACGGACGTTGCCGGGCCATGGATAGTGGAGTAGCTTCTGCTCTGCATCTTGACTTAACGTAGGACACGGCATGCCTTGTTTTTGACAGTGGCGTGACAACAAATGACTCGCCAGTGGGATAATATCGCCGGGCCTGTCTGTGAGTGCTGGCCAGGTAATAGGAAAGACGTTTAACCGATAATACAGATCTTCTCGGAAATGCCCTTCGCCCACATACTCTTTGAGATCGCGGTTACTGGTAGCCAATACACGGACATCCAGTTGAATGCTTTTACGGCCCCCTAAGCGTTCAACTTCACGCTCTTGAAGTACCCGCAATAACTTAGCTTGGAGACCCAAATCCATTTCGCTAATTTCATCCAACAAAATGGTGCCACCTTGAGCTTGCTCAAATTTCCCTGGGCAAGCTTGTACGGCGCCAGTAAATGCACCCTTCTCGTAACCAAACAGTGTCGCTTCCAGCATGTTTTCTGGAATGGCAGCGCAGTTAATCGCCACAAAAGGCGCCGCCACGCGCGCAGAATGATCGTGGATATATCGCGCCATCACTTCTTTACCCGAGCCTGACGGCCCCAAGATCATTACATTGGCATCGGTCGCTGCCACTTTGTCGGCCAACGCCATCAATGCAACACTTTTAGGATCCGCGACAATGGCGTCCGAGCTGTCCGCTTTAACCGGAGCATAACGGCTGACCATGTTGAGTAGCACTTCAGGCGCGAAAGGCTTGGCCATATAGTCAATCGCCCCTTCTTTCATCGCGGCCACTGCATCTTCAATGTTGGCGTAGGCTGTCATCAATAACACCGGTAAATTCGGGGTGTTATTTTTGATGGTTCGCAGCAGAGCGAGCCCGTCCATTCCGGCCATTTGGACATCGGAAACGACAATATCGACCGCCTCTGATTTTAAGGTCAGCAAGGCTTGCTCAGCACTATCGGCCTCAATCCAGTGATATCCGGCAAGGGCAAGCGTATCGACGAGGGCCTCACGCAAACCTTCGTCATCTTCGACGATCAGGACAGTTGTTTGGCTCATTGTGTTTCTCCTACGCTATCACTGCTTTGTGCAGCAGGGGTGTCTGCCAACGGCAAGCACAGTGTAAAACAGGCGCCTTGACCCGGCTCTGACTGAAGCGTCAAGGTGCCTTTATGGGCATGGCAAACCATTTGAACAACGGCAAGCCCTAACCCCGTCCCTTGCTGGCGGGTGGTAAAAAAGGGCTCTAGCACTTTCGCCTGAAGCTCAGGCGCGATACCCGGGCCATTATCGGCTACCGATAACAAGAGACTGTTCTCATGCGTGCGCGCATCGACCACGACTTGGCACGCCTTTCCCGCAACCTGAATAGCATTTACCACTAAGTTACTCAGTGCGCTCGCTAAGGCATTCACATTTCCCAGCAAGGTCACGCTTTCGTCATCACTATTGATGGCAAAATCAACATTTTTCCCTTGAACGACCGCGTCCACCATAGGCTCAAACTCATTAAAAAGCTGCTCAACCGTAAACCGATCAACCACTTTGTTATCGCCCCCTTTAGCAAACAACAGCATGTCATTCACTTGCTTCTCGAGATCGTGCAGCCTATCGAGCAACTTCAACTGGAAACGCTGTCGGGTGGCTTCATTCAGGTTGGGCGCACCTAAATTCGCCGCATATAACATGGCGCTGGATAACGGTGTTCGCACCTGATGTGCCAAGGAAGCCACCATTCTCCCTAAGGATGATAGCCGCTGTAGCTCACTGACCCGTGATTGCAGCAAGCGCGTCTCTGTCATATCGGTAATCAAGATCAATTGGCCAGAATCTGATGCCGATATAGCAAGCTTTACACGGCGACCATCTTTTAACGACACCTCATGCCCATCATCATCACGCGGAGAGAAGGCGCGTTGGATCACGTCAAACCAACGTTCTTGCGTGAGTGGTTCACCCAACAAGCGACGTGCCTCTGGATTGGCTTCTGCCACTCGGCCGTTTGAATCAAGCAAGATCACACCAGCAGGCATGACATCCAATACTTGTTTATAACGCGTAACTTGTTGATCCACTGATCCCAGTGGCGACGATTGGCTTTCCATCTCGGTAATACACGATTTGATAAAGGTTTTATCCAATTAAGCAGGGATTATGCCATAAAAATAGTTATTTATATCATGCAATTA
>NZ_MUFK01000032.1:0-39752 GCF_001996085.1 Salinivibrio sp. PR5 | reverse complement strand
TGTACTAATTGCCCGTGAGGCTTAACCATACAACACCCAAGAGGTTTTGGGTTGGACTTAAAATAAGCCAGTTGATTGTGGCGAGAACGAACAGCTTTCTAGATTGATGGTTTTCACTTTTAAAAAAGTGAAGACAAAACAAAATTTTGCTTGGCGACCATAGCGCTTTGGACCCACCTGACTCCATGCCGAACTCAGCAGTGAAACGAAGCAGCGCCGATGGTAGTGTGGGGTCTCCCCATGTGAGAGTAGGACATCGCCAGGCTTTGATTACAATTGATTAAAGCAAAGAGATATAAGTCTTTAGTCATACAGAATTGGTGCGGAGTGGTAGTTCAGTTGGTTAGAATACCGGCCTGTCACGCCGGGGGTCGCGGGTTCGAGTCCCGTCCACTCCGCCACTACTTTAGAAACCCTAGCTGAAAAGCTGGGGTTTTTTGCGTTTAAGCACCGGCATCATTGTGTTGGGGCTTTTTGTGTTTATCGCATGACATCGAGTAGAGCGTTGAGTAAAGGTTCTTTTGCGCGGGAAGCTTTACAACAAAGGCCTAGTTCGAGAGGTTGCACAATTTCTTGGCGTAATCGCTCAACCTTGTCTTTTACTGGGCTGTTATCAATCACCACATCTGGCGCGACACCAATACCACAGCCCAATGCCACCATACTGACAATCGCCTCATGGCCGGCTATTTGTGCGTAGACGTTTGGCTCGATACCTTTACCGGTCAACCATTGATCAGCGAGTTCGCGCGCTGTCCCTGCTTCGGGCAAGATTAATGGTGTGTGCTGCCAGTCAATGGCTTGTAGGTCAATGCCACTGCTGGCCATTGCCGGTGCGATAACCGACAAACTGACTGTATCAATTGGTTGAAACACTAAGCTGGATGACAAGCGTTTGGGTTTAGCGGCAATGGCAATGTCGGCACTATTGTCTTGCACCTTCTCTTCTGCTTGAGCGGGGTCGCCGGTTAGCAGTTGTAGCTCGATATTTGGGTATTGTTGACGAAAGCGCGCGAGGAGCTCAGGTAAATGGCTATAGCTTGCCGTGACTGAACAAAAGAGCGTGAGCTTACCGCCGAGCAAAGAGGCATGTTCATTGATACTGGCTTTAGTGGTGTGCCAAAGCTGCAGGATATCGCGTGCGACGGGAAGCAGCGTTTTACCTGCTGGGGTGAGATCGACCGCTTTATTGGTGCGAATAAACAAAGGCTGACCAATATCTTCTTCGAGACGTTGGATGATTCGGCTCAGCGCAGAAGGGCTGACGTGCATTGCTTGTGCGGCTCGGGTATAGCTTTTGGTGTCACAGAGGTGGAGAAAGCCTGTGAGTTGCTTTGCATTCATAATTTATTGTTGCTGTAACTGCAATGTTATGTTGTGAATATATCACTTTAGGCAATATAGTGGTTAGGGTAGTATCAAAAATACGCGGTGAAAACACACCCAATCACGGATTTGAATCAATGGAGCACCCCATGGCGAACTACTTTAATACCCTGAATTTACGTCAACAATTGGAACAATTAGGCGTATGCCGATTTATGGATCGTGATGAATTTGCCACCGAGGCCGAATTTCTCAAAGGTAAAAAAGTGGTGATTGTGGGCTGTGGTGCACAAGGGCTCAACCAAGGCTTAAACATGCGTGACTCGGGTCTTGATGTGGCTTATGCACTACGTCAGGCTGCTATTGATGAAAAACGGCCTTCTTATCAGAACGCGGTCGAAAATGGATTTGAAGTGGGTAGCTACCAAGATTTGATCCCACAGGCAGACTTGGTGATTAATCTTACGCCAGATAAACAGCACTCCAACGTGGTTGAAACCGTGATGCCACTGATGAAAGAGGGCGCTGCACTCGGTTACTCACATGGCTTTAATATTGTCGAAGTCGGTCAGCGTATCCGTGAAGACATTACTGTGGTTATGGTGGCGCCAAAGTGCCCGGGCACCGAGGTGCGTGAAGAATACAAACGCGGCTTTGGTGTTCCGACGCTGATTGCCGTTCACCCAGAAAATGATCCTAAAGGCGAAGGCTTTGAGATTGCGAAAGCATGGGCCGCTGCAACCGGTGGTCACCGTGCTGGCGTACTCGCCTCCTCATTCGTAGCAGAAGTGAAATCCGATCTGATGGGTGAGCAAACTATTTTGTGTGGCATGCTGCAGGCCGGATCCATCGTTTGCTACGAGAAAATGATCGCAGAGGGTGTTGAGCCAGGTTATGCGGGTAAGCTTATTCAGTACGGCTGGGAAACCATTACGGAAGCGCTGAAGTTCGGGGGCATCACCCACATGATGGATCGCTTGTCCAACCCAGCGAAAATCAAAGCCTTTGAACTGTCGGAGTCGCTTAAAGAACTGATGCGTCCTCTATATAACAAACATATGGATGACATCATTTCTGGCCATTTCTCCGCGACCATGATGGCCGATTGGGAAAACGGCGATAAAGACTTGTTCACATGGCGTGAAGAAACGGCACAGACCGCGTTTGAAAACTATCCCGAGTCGGATGTAAGCATCAGTGAGCAAGAGTTCTTTGATAACGGTATTTTGATGGTTGCTATGGTGCGTGCAGGGGTCGAGCTTGCTTTTGAAGTTATGGTGTCATCCGGCATTATCGAAGAGTCAGCGTATTACGAGTCATTGCATGAATTACCTTTGATTGCCAACACCATCGCGCGTAAGCGTCTTTATGAAATGAACGTGGTCATTTCCGATACGGCTGAGTACGGCAACTACTTATTTGCAAACGTCGCAACACCGCTGCTGCGCGAACACTTTATGCCAACAGTAGGGGCTGATGTGATTGGTAAAGGACTCGGAGAAACCTCTAACCAGGTCGACAACGCCACCTTAATCGAGGTCAATGATCGTATCCGTAACCACCCGATTGAGTATATCGGCGAGGAATTGCGCGGCTATATGACTGATATGAAGCAAATCGCGATTAATAACCACTAACGACACAGTATGAGATGAAAGCCTGGCCAGTGGTCAGGCTTTTTTAATGATGGATTTAGGCGTCGGTGTCTTGGTTGAGCTTTTTTTCCATCTCTGCAAGTTTGGCTTCAAGCTCGGTCAACTTTTGACGGGTGCGTAGTAGCACCTGAGTCTGCACATCAAACTCTTCACGGCTTACCACGTCGAGCTTGGTCAACTGGCCTTGAATGGCTTGGCGCACACGGCTTTCCATATCCGTGCCTAACTCTTTGACAGGCTGAGGCATGGCGTCGTGAATTTGCTTGGCCACTTGCTCAAGTTTTTTGGGGTCAAACATGGAATACTCCTTCATTAACTGCCTTTATTCTATGTAAATACGGGCAGCTTGTCGAAAGATGACAAAAGAGAAGGGCCCGAAGGCCCTTTAATTAGTGTGACGCGTGATAGTCTTTATCGAGCTTGTCGAGCTCATCGTCTTCGACAAACACAGGCAGTGGTTTGTGTTTGCTGGCCAGATAGGTGTAAATCACTGGCAAAACGAATAGGGTAAACAAGGTACCGATAGCAAGACCTGCCACGATCACAATCCCGATGCTAAAGCGTTGCTCGGCACCTGCGCCGGTCGCGAACATCAGAGGGATCAGGCCAGCAATCATTGCTGCAGTGGTCATTAAGATCGGGCGCAAGCGAATTTTAGCCGCTTCTTTGACCGCATCCATCCGACTGGCTTGATGATGCAGCTGCTGCTCTTTGGCCACCTCACAGATCAAAATACCGTGTTTGGTAATCAGACCTATCAAGGTGATCAACCCGACTTGCGAGTAGATATTCATCGACGATAACCCCCATGCGAGTGCAATTAATGCACCACAAATGGCGAGCGGTACAGAGACCAAGATCACCAGTGGGTCGAGCAAGGATTCAAACTGAATCGCAAGGACCAGATAAATGATCGCTAAGGCGAACAAGAAGGTGGCATAGAGTGCGCTACCTTCTGTGACGTATTGGCGAGATTCACCGAGGTAATCGTGTTGATAGCCCTTAGGCAACTCTGCAGCTTTGCTTTCAAACCAGTCAACAGCAGTTCCCATGGTCACGCCAGGCGCTGCCACTGCACTGATTGTAGCGGCATTCAATTGGTTGAAATGCGGCAGTGAACGAGGCTCTGCGGTAATGTCGATATCAATCAGCGAACCGAGTGGAATCGACTCACCATTTGCCGCGCGTACGTAATAACCTTCGATAGACTCAGGGTTGAGGCGATATTTACGCTCAACTTGTGGGATCACTTCATAAGAGCGTCCATCAAAGTCGATACGATTCACATAGCCATCCGCCATCATGGTGCCAATGGTGGCACCGATGTCTTGCATGGTTACGCCGTAAGAGCCCGCCTTGTCTTTATCAATGCTGATGTTCATAGTGGCCGAGTCAAAGTTAAGGTTCAGCTCCGAATAGACGAAATTCGGACTTGATTGAACCTCTGACATGATTTCAGCCGTCACCTGATAGAGACTTTCAAAGTTATTCGGCGTCGTCACCACGAACTGGATTGGCAAGCCAGACGAGGCGCCGGGGAGCTCTGGCATCTCAAAGGTTGTGACGTTCATGCCCGGAATGTCTTTCACTTCCTCGGCCATGCGCTTCACGATTTCTGACTGGCTGGCTTCACGCTCACTCCATGGCACCAGAGAAGCAATACCAAATGCCTGATTCGACTTAGGTACGCCAGAGAAGACCTGAGAGAAGGCCACCTCTGGTTGTTCGTCGAGCTTTTGGTTCACTTCTGCCATGGTGTTTTGGATGTAATCCAAGTTTGCGGTCGAGGGGGCAGTACCCATCATCACGACCACCCCTTTATCCTCTGAAGGCGCAAGCTCGCTGGGGATAAAGCTGAACAGAACGGGCAACGACGCAAACACGATCACCGCGAAAGACAAGATAACCGGACGACGTTGCATCACCTTATCCAGCATGCCCGCGTAGCGCTCTGTCATGCCGTCTAAGAGGCGATGGACTGTCAACTCAAAACGGCTAGGCTTTGCGTGGGCTTTTAGCATCGATGAACACATCACTGGCGAGAGGGTCAGTGCCACAATCCCAGAGACAAACACGGCCCCGGCAAGTGTTAGCGCAAACTCCTTAAACAATGAGCCGGTGATCCCGCCCATCATGGCGATAGGGGCATACACAGCCGCCAATGTCAGTGTCATTGAGATAACCGGCACGGCAATTTCTCGCGTACCAATAATGGCCGCACGGAAAGGCGATTCACCTAGCTTAATATGCCGGTCGATGTTTTCGAGTACCACGATCGCATCGTCAACCACCAAGCCGATGGCCAATACCATCGCCAGTAGCGTCATCAAGTTCAGCGAGAAGCCAATCATCTCCATGACCAAGGCCACACCAATCAAGGACAATGGAATGGTGATGATTGGGATGATAACGGCGCGGAATGAGCCCAAGAACAAGGTAATCACCACCAGTACGATAATGGCCGCTTCAATGATGGTTTTTACTACCTCATGAATGGACTCGTTAATCGCTTTGGTGGAGTCATACAGTACGTTCATTTGGATATTGCCCGGCATGTTGCGCTCGATTTCTGGGAGCATTGCAATCACGTCTTCGGCAATATTAATGGGGTTGGCGGTAGGCGCGGCATTGACCGCCGCGACCACTGCCTCTGAGCCATTCGCAATGGCACGGTAGCGATCGTGGCTTTTCTCTAGCGAGACTTTGGCAATATCCCCAAGGCGCACCACGCGACCCTCTTGGGTTTCGACCACCAAGTTACGGAGCTCCTCTGGGGTCGACACCTGGGTGTCGGCGCTACCGTTATAAACCATATAGGTACCGATAGCTTGACCGGTGGCGGACTGGTAGTTATTGGCACTCAGTACCGACATGACATCCGTGGCCGTTAGGTTAAACCCGGCCATTTTCTGAGGATCCAGCCAAACACGTAGACCGTATTTCACCCCGCCGTATAAGTCGATTTTCGACACCCCATTCACGGTAAACAGCTGAGGCTTCACGACCCGTTCGAGGTAATCAGTGATCTGGCTTGAATCGAGCTCCGGTGAGGTAAAGCCGATGTACATCACCGCAGTGGTTGAACCCGTCGACATCGATACTGAGGGGTCTTCTGCCTCAGTCGGAAGCTGCGCACGTACCGAATTGACCTTGGCAAGAATATCCGCCAGTGCCGCATTCGGATCTGTGTTTAGCTTCATGTTGACGGTAATCGTCGAGGTCCCCAGCACCGATTCTGAGGTCATAAAGTCAATATTGTCAGCTTGGGCGACTGCCTGTTCGAGTGGGGTGGTGATAAACCCCTGAATCAAATCAGCACTGGCACCATAGTAGCTGGTTGTGATGGTGACCACGGTATTGGTCATCTCCGGGTATTCCCTGACTTGCATCTTAAAAAGCGACTGCAAGCCTAGCAGCGCAATCAGTATACTGATTGAGGCTGCCAGTACTGGGCGCCGGATAAAAATATCAGTAAAGCGCATCACATCCTCGTCTTACAATTGAGGTAATTGTTCTGGTGGTGTGAGAGCGTCATTTTCGACGATTTTCACTTTTGAACCGTTGCTCAAGCGCACTTGGCCGGACGTTACCACGAGATCGCCAGGTGCGAGACCATCAATGATTCGGACTTGGTGGCCACGACGCTCGCCCACTTTAAGCACTTGCTGATAAGCACGCTTTTCGCCATCTTCTTCACGGATCACATAAACACTTTCGCCATACAAAGTGAAGTTAATCGCGGTTTGGTCAATCACGATTTGATCTTCAATGGTGGGCAAAATGATGTCTGCACGGGCAAACATCCCTGAGCGTAGTTGCCCATCGTTGTTGGGAATGTTGGCCTCCACTTTAATCAGGCCGCTTTGACTGTTGACGGCTGGCTCGATAGCACTAATTGAGCCGATAAATTCCATTTCTGGATACGCATCAACGGTGATACGCAGTGGCTGACTGAGACGGATTTTAGCAATGTCCGTTTGTGGCACGGTAAAGCGAAGCTTCATTACAGAGGTATCTTCTAAACGAGCAATATCGGTACCTGGCTGCAAATATTCACCCATAAAGACATTACGCAGACCAATAACCCCATCAAACGGCGCTTGGATATTACGACGGGCGATGGTGGCTTTCAGCGCCGCGATATCCGCTTGTAACGAACGATAATTCGCCTCGGCTTCATCGAGTGCTTCTTTGGAAATGGAGCCTTTGGCAAACAGACCTTGATAGCGTTTAAATTTTGCTTCCGCTGCAGGCAGGCGCGCTTGAGTGCTGGCGAGGTTGGCTTTTTCAACACTCGAGTCGAGCTCGACCAGGTTTTGCCCACGCTCGACGGTTTGGCCTGATTCAAAATTGATCACATCGACCACCCCTGCAATTTGCGTGGTTAGGGTAATCCCTTGATTTGGCTCGATAAAACCAATAGCGTCGATGGTGGGGGTCCATGGCTCAGCAGCAACCGTCACGGCCGTGACCGGATGGGTTGGTTCCGGCATATTTGCCATGTATTCCGCTATCTTTTGCTGCTTGAACAGGTTAAAGCCAATCACACTGCCAAACAGCAGCAGTGCAAGGATCAGCATGACAAAAAACCATTTTTTCATCGAAGTTAGCTCCGAACGTCGTTAGTGAAGAGAAATTGCATCCCAGCAAGCGCGAATTGCATCTGCGATAGTATCATCGCTCAGGGTTATAACACCCCGAACCTGTTTGCGAGCTAAACAAACCGCCGGTTCTAGCCCGAGAGCGATCAAAACTTCATCGTTCATGGGTTTGAATAGCCCTTGGTCTTTACCTTGTTGAATCACATGATAAAGATCAGCAAATGCAATGCGTTCCTGCTGAGTGTGTGCATGGTCATCACGTGGTAGTGCTTCGAATTGATCACGTGATAACAGGAGATGGTCGCGCTGTAACATCATGTGCCACGTATTGCGCCATAGGCGTTCAAATTGGTCGCGCAGTGTTGGTTCATCCTTAACCCCATGTTGAATGTGTGTCGCGCATTGCATCATCAGATGCGCCGATAATTGACGGAGTAAGTCATCCTTGTCATCGAAATAGCGATAAATGGTGCCAGCTGCTACGCCAGCATGCTTGGCGACTTGCTGCATCGAGACTTTATCGAGCCCACGTGTCGCAATGAGTTGCTCAGTGGCTGACAAAATTTGGGTGCGTTTATCCATACTGTGCATGGTATCAATAGTGAATGAACGTTCATTCATTTTAGTCGGATTTTTGCACGAATGACAAGGGCAAAGTGTAGTCAATCTTTGCGACAATCGCGCGGTAAGATAGACATGTGAGTGTTTCCCTCTACAATGCCAACTCAGGTTAAAAAGAGGCGTTGTCACCATGAAACTTAACCCCGCGCAGTCTGATGCGGTGCGCCATATTTCCGGTCCTTGCTTGGTTTTAGCGGGTGCTGGTTCAGGAAAAACACGTGTTATTACCCACAAGATCGCCTATTTGGTGCAACAATGTGGATATAAAGCGCGTCATATCGCGGCGGTAACCTTTACCAACAAAGCAGCGCGAGAAATGAAAGAACGTGTCGCGCAAACGCTCGGTAAACAAGAGTCGCGCGGCCTGATGGTGTCAACCTTCCACACTCTGGGTCTGAATATCATTCGACGAGAATACAAAACCTTGGGGCTCAAGGCGGGCTTTTCTCTCTTTGATGACCAAGACCAATTAGCGTTGCTCAAAACTTTGACCGAAGATGAGCTGGATAATGACAAAGATTTGCTGCGTCAATTAGTGCATACCATCTCGAATTGGAAAAATGCGATGCTGGGGCCTGATGAGGCACTGGCGCAGGCGCAAGGTGAGCGCGATCAGCTATTCGCTGCCTGCTATGCGCGTTATCAAAAACAAATGCGGGCGTACAATGCGTTGGATTTTGATGACTTGATATTGATGCCGGTGGCGTTACTTAGTCAGAATCAAGCGGTTCGGGAGCGCTGGCAAGCACGCATTCGTTACCTGCTCGTGGATGAGTATCAAGATACCAATACCAGCCAGTATCAGTTGGTAAAACTGCTGGTGGGCGAGCGTGCGCGCTTTACGGTGGTTGGGGATGACGATCAGTCGATTTACTCATGGCGAGGCGCCCAGCCGAAAAATCTCGTTTACCTGCAGCAAGACTTTCCTCGCTTGCATGTGGTGAAATTGGAGCAAAACTACCGCTCAACCAGTCGCATCCTCCGCGCGGCCAACATCTTGATTGCCAATAATCCGCATGTTTTTGAAAAAACGCTTTTCTCAGCATTACCTGATGGGGACATGCTAAAGGTATTGACGGCGAAAAATGAAGAACATGAAGCCGAGCGCGTGGTCGGCGAGCTGATAGGCCATCGTTTTCTCGGACGTACCCAATACAAAGATTACGCCATCCTTTATCGCGGAAACCACCAATCGCGTTTAATCGAAAAAGCGCTGATGCAAAACCGCATCCCTTATAAAATATCGGGCGGCACCTCCTTTTTTGCTCGCGCAGAGATTAAAGACATCATGGCTTATTTGCGCTTGCTGACCAACCAAGACGATGACAACGCCTTTTTACGTATTGTGAATACCCCGCGACGCGAAATCGGCCCTGTCACGTTGGAAAAACTGGGTAGCTACGCAAACCAGCGAGGCAAAAGCTTGTTTGCGGCGAGCTTCGAGTTGGGGCTGACACAGCATTTGTCGGGCCGAGGGTTGGCCTCGTTACAGGCGTTCACACGTTGGATTGTTGAATTGTCCGATCAGGCTGAACGTGGCGATACAGTTGCCGCAGTACGGGCGTTATTGCGCGATACCCATTACGAAGACTGGCTATATGAGACCTCATCCAGCCCCAAAATGGCGGAAATGCGGATGAAAAATGTCTCGGATCTCTACAGCTGGATAGTGGCTGACTTAGAGGGTGACAACCCGGATAATGTCGAGCGCAGTTTACGAGAAGTGGTTCAGCGCCTTACGCTGCGCGACATGATGGAGCGAGGCGAAGACGATGATGATGCCGATCAAGTACAGCTGATGACCTTACATGCGTCTAAGGGGCTCGAATTTCCCTATGTATATATGATTGGCATGGAAGAAGGTTTGTTGCCTCACCAGTCGAGCATCGACGAAGACAATATCGATGAAGAGCGGCGTTTGGCGTACGTGGGGATCACGCGGGCACAAAAAGCGCTGACTTTTGTGGTGTGTAAAGAGCGTCGCCAATTTGGTGAATTGATAAAACCGCAGCACAGCCGTTTTCTTGACGAATTGCCGTTTGAGGATGTGGAATGGGAGACGAACAAGAAGCCCGTTTCACAACAAGAGCGTATGGAGAAAGGACAAGCCGCGATCGCGAACCTAAAAGCGATGTTAAACCAAAATAAATAAGCGCCGTTGATACGGCGCCTCTTATCACTCAGTCGAACGTAATAACCATTCCGTCTTAGAGCGCGTCTAGCATGTGCTCAATCGCGGCAACGATCTCGTCGTCAGAGCAGTCCATACAGGTGCCTTTAGCAGGCATCGCATTAAAGCCATTGATAGCGTGTTTGGTGAGGGTTTCCATGCCTTTATCGACACGAGGTCCCCAAGCGGCGGCGTCACCGGTTTTTGGTGCGCCTGCTGCGCCTGTGCTGTGGCACGCAGTGCAGTAGGTATTATAAACCTGATCGCCGGTACGCGGACCCGTCGGTTCAGCGGCAGCCGTTTCGACCGGGGCTTGACCGTCAAGGTATACATCACCCACTGGGGCAATGCGCTCGGCAATGGCGGATTTTTCACTCTCTGAGACTTCAAGCGCCTGTGCGGCTGAAGCAAACATGAAGGCAGCCACAGAGGCAACCATGATATGACGTAGACTCTTTCCCTTTGCGCTCACAATGACACTCCCACATTACTGGTGGCTTACGCCTTTTTCGTCTTATTTTGTCGCCAACCTCAAAGGGTGAATCAATGAAGACGTGATTCGGCCGCGACATTCATATTTCTCTACGGGCTCACCCAAACAGGGTAGGTTAACCCCGTGTAAAGATTAGGTGATTATAGCGCTTTAGATTGTTACGTTAAACCGTTATAGTAGAGACCTAACTGACGATTTCTACGCAATTTGTCCAAAAAGAGACCAGTCAGTAAAAAAATTAAAAAAAGTGCTAGACGGCTGGTAACGATATCCGTAATATTCGTCACCGCCAACGGGGCAAGCGCCCGTAGCTCAGTTGGATAGAGCGTTGGCCTCCGGAGCCAAAGGTCACAGGTTCAAATCCTGTCGGGCGCGCCATTCCGGGATAGAAATAGATGGCAAAAAATCAGTGGTGGCTGTAGCTCAGTTGGTAGAGCCCTGGATTGTGATTCCAGTTGTCGCGGGTTCAAGTCCCGTCAGCCACCCCATTATTCCCGCTAAAAGCGAAAATGTCGGTGAATAGCGCAGTTTGGTAGCGCATCTGGTTTGGGACCAGAGGGTCGGGGGTTCGAATCCCTCTTCACCGACCACTATTCAAACCCCAGCCTAACGGCTGGGGTTTTTTCGTTTTTACCTGTTCGTTTGGGATAGCGGGTCGGGGGCCGGAAGCCCGGTCGCGCGGAAGGCCGCCCCATCGAATTCCTCTTCACCGACTACCATTCAAACCCTAGCCTAACGGCTGGGGTTTTTTCGTTTCTAGGTCTGCTTATCATGATAGGTGCGTCTGTATAGACCCCTGTCTGATTTACCTACCTTGCCTGCCTATTTATTTTTTGTCGCGATGATGCGGCTTCATGAAGAAAAAGTCAGAAATTAGAGCTTAATCAAGAATCCCACACAGAAAAAACCCTGAATCTGCCCGATATCAGCGGCTACGCGATACTGCTGCTATACCTTAGATTAAACAGGGTAAAACACTGCTATTTTTGTTATTGATAAAATAGATAACAATTTACGCCGTTAATATCAGGGTAAAGCACTGGCAGTGTTTGATGAGTGTTAACAGGTTAGGCTTTATCTTATGCGTAATTTGTTTTACAACTGTGACACGGTAATGAGTCTGTATTTCACTGATATGAAATGTGTTTTGTATCTTTTGGTGTGAGTTTACAGAGAATGACTGTGAATGATTATTCGACCCTTAAGCAGGATTATGGCATATCCTGCTGTGTTGTTGATTTTTTGTGAAATGTTTGCCAGATTGGAATCCCCCTATTTTTTACTGGGTATCGGTTGAACAGGGCTCAGTCTGGACAAGGAGTACATCGTCACATTCGACGATGCCAAGGATGATAAATGGCACTGCTAGAAGTAAATAACCTACGAATAGAGTATCCGTCTCGTCATGGCGTTCATGCGGCAGTGAAATCACTGTCATTTACCATTGAACGCGGCGAGATCGTTGGTGTGGTCGGTGAGTCCGGCGCGGGTAAGTCGACGGTTGGCAACGCGGTGATTGACTTACTTAGCCCACCGGGACGGATAGCCAGCGGCGATGTGTACCTCGATGGCAAAAAGATTTCTGGTCTGACGCCCAATGAGATGCGCAAGGTTCGTGGGGATAAGATTGGCTTTATCTTCCAAGACCCCATGACATCGTTAAACCCACTGTTCACGGTGGAGCAGCAGCTGACTGAAACCATTCTTACCAATTTAAATGTGACTCAGCAGCAAGCCTATCAGCGGGCGTTGACCTTAATGGAGCAAGTGGGGATTCCAGATCCAGAAATCCGCATTAAACAGTACCCCCACCAATTCTCTGGCGGCATGCGTCAGCGTGTGGTGATTGCTATCGCCCTAGCCGGTGAACCCGATTTAATCATTGCCGATGAGCCTACCACTGCATTGGACGTATCAATACAGGACCAAATCCTGACGCTCATCCGTGACTTGTGTCAGCAGAAAAACGTCGGCTGTATGTTGGTGACCCATGATATGGGTGTGGTCGCGAATGTCACTGATCGCGTTGCGGTGATGTATCGCGGTGATTTGGTGGAAATTTGCACCACCCAACAAGTACTCGGTGAGCCACAACATCCTTACACGCAAAGTCTGATTTCGGCGGTACCACGCTCAGATATCAAGCTGGATCGCTTTCCACTGGTTAACTATATCGAAGAAGCTGGCGAAACCGTCGAGCTGGATATTAAAAACCATTGGCTGGGGCAAAGCCAAGATCAACGCGCTTATACCGGACCGTTATTGCAAGTCAAAGACGTATCGCTGCGTTTTGTTACCAAAGATTCGTTATTTGCCAGCCGTCGCGAATATGTTCAAGCGTCTGATCATGTCAGCTTCGATATTGTCGAAGGTGAAACCTTCGGGCTGGTGGGCGAGTCAGGGTCGGGTAAGTCGACCATTGCCCGTGCGATTACGGGGCTGTATCCGCCCAATACCGGACAAATCATTTTTGAAGGCATTGATCTCACCGCGATTAAGAGCGAACGGGCGCGACGGCCAATTCGTCGTCAAATGCAGATGGTGTTTCAGAACCCGTATTCGTCGATGAATCCGCGGATGAAAATCTATGACATTATCGCTGAGCCTATTCGCTTCCACCGCTTGGCAGACAATGAGTCTCAGATCCGTCAGATCGTGGGGGATTTATTGGATCATGTTGGATTAGGACGTGGCGCGGGGATCAAATACCCTCACGAGTTCTCTGGTGGCCAACGTCAGCGGATTTCAATTGCCCGCGCACTGGCAACGCGCCCGCGCTTATTGATTTGTGATGAACCTACGTCGGCGCTGGATGTGTCGGTGCAGGCCCAAATTCTAAACCTGCTTAAAGACCTACAAGACGAGCTCAATCTCACCATGCTGTTTATCAGTCACGATTTGCCAGTTATTCGACAAATGTGTGATCGCATTGGTGTGATGCGCAAGGGTCAGCTGTTGGAAGTGGCACCGACCGAGCAACTATTTACCGATCCTCAGCATGAATACAGCCGCAAGCTGATTTCATTGATGCCGGAATTTAAGGGAATGAGCACGGAAGGTTTGCAAACGGCATAGTTAGCCTGTGCCGTCGCGGCCAGATGGCCGCAATTGATTACCGATGCAAACACAGCAGGGGACACTCCCCTACGCATAAAGGAGCTATGCAAATGAAAACAATGAAGAGCAAGATTGCCGTGGCGCTGATGGCCGCAGGCCTAAGCTTTAGCGCAGCCGCTGCGGATATCACTATTGCTTACGATGCGGATCCTGTCTCACTTGACCCGCATGAGCAACTGTCTGGTGGCACGTTGCAGCTTTCTCATATGGTCTTTGATCCGCTAGTCCGTTTCACCCAAGAGATGGACTTTGAGCCACGCCTCGCCACCTCTTGGGAGCGCATGGATAACAAAACGGTGCGCTTTAATCTGCGTGAAGGTGTGACGTTCCACTCTGGTAACCCATTTACTGCTGATGATGTCGTATGGACGTTCAAGCGCCTCAAATCCTCGCCAGACTTCAAAGGGATCTTCACCCCGATTGTTGATATTAAAAAAGTCGATGCGCATACGGTAGACGTGATCACGGATGGCACCTATCCATTGGTTGAAAACGTGATGACCTATGTCTTCCCGATGGACAGCAAATACTACAGTGGTAAAACCGAAGACGGGCGTGACAAAGCAGAGCTGAAGAAAAATGGCTCAACCTATGCGTCAACACACCTGTCAGGGACCGGTCCTTACGTGGTTACCGAGCGTGAGCAAGGCGTTGTCGTGGAATTTAAGCGCAACGAAAACTACTGGGACAAAGAAAGCGAAGGCAATGTCGACAACATCACCTTACGCCCAATTAAAGAAGACGCCACCCGCGTCGCTGCCTTGTTGTCAGGTGATGTGGATATGATTGCGCCGGTGTCACCGAATGATTACCGCCGTATCGAACGCTCTGATAACTTGCAGTTGGTGACCATGCCAGGGACGCGCGTGATCACTTTCCAAATGAACCAAAGTGTTGTGGATGAGTTTAAAGACCCGCGTGTTCGTCAAGCGGTTGCTTATGCGGTCAATAACGAAGGTATCGCGCAAAAAATCATGAAAGGTGCCGCCACGCCAGCTAGCCAGCAAAGCCCCGTCGGGTATGCAGGCTACAATGCTGATCTAGAGCCGCGTTATGACTTGGCCAAAGCGAAAAAGCTGATGGAAGAGGCGGGTTACCCAGATGGCTTCTCGATCACCATGATTGCGCCGAATAACCGTTATGTGAACGATGAAAAAATCGCTCAAGCGGTTGCGGCGATGATGGCGAAGATTGGGATTAAGGTCGATCTGCAAACCATGCCAAAAGCGCAATACTGGCCAGAGTTTGATAAGTGTGAAGCGGGCATGCAAATGATCGGCTGGCACCCAGATACTGAAGACTCCGCCAACTTTACCGAGTTCTTGACCATGACCCGCAATGCGGACACAGGTAAGGGCCAGTACAACTGTGGTCACTACTCAAACAGTGAAGTCGACAAACTGGTCACGGCGGCGAATTCAGAGACCGATCTCGAGAAGCGCAGTGCCATGCTGCAAAAAGTCGAGAAGATCCTGTATGACGACGCTGCTTTCCTTCCTCTGCACTGGCAGGATCCATCATGGGCCGCCAAAAATAACGTCAACATCAAACCGATTGTTAACGGTATGAACTTCCCTTATTTCGGCGATTTGGTCGTCGAGTAAGGGTGTAAAAGGGGGCCTGATAAGGCCCCTTCATCTCCAATCGCTTAGAGGCAAACATGGTAACGTTTTTAGTCAAACGTCTGGTTCAGGCACTGGTAGTGATGTTTGTGATCAGTCTGGTGGCGTTTGCTATCCAGGACAACCTCGGCGACCCCTTGCGGGAGCTGGTGGGGCAATCAGTATCAGAAGCGGAGCGTAACGCGCTGCGCGATGAGATGGGACTTAACGATCCCTTTATTACCAAGTACACCCGTTTTATCGGTAAAGCGGTACAGGGCGACTTGGGAAATTCGTACTTCTTTAAACGTCCCGTGGTGGACGTGATTTTAGATAAGCTGGTAGCGACACTGGAGCTCGTCGCTGGGGCGGCGTTAATTATCGTTGTCGTGTCGATCCCACTTGGGGTGTATTCTGCCATTCATCCCAATAGCATTCTCACCAAAGTCATTATGGGCTTCAGTATTGTGGGGATCTCGATACCTGTTTTCTTAACCGCCATCATGTTGATGTATGTGTTCTCGATTGAGTTAGGTTGGTTGCCGTCGTATGGGCGAGGTGAAACGGCCAATTGGCTTGGTTGGGAGTCCGGCTTTTTCACCTTGGATGGCTTGGCGCACTTGGTGCTGCCCGCGGTCTCGCTGGCATCGATCATGTTACCGCTGTTTATTCGCTTAGTGCGATCTGAAATGCTGGAAGCGCTTGGCACTGAATACGTGAAGTTTGCGCGTGCCAAAGGCTTGCCCCAGAAGAAGGTGTACTACCAGCACGCGTTAAAAAATACCATGTTGCCCGTTGTCACCGTCGGTGGGGTACAAATTGGTACCATGATTGCCTATACCATCTTGACGGAAACTGTCTTCCAATGGCCTGGCACGGGTTTTCTCTTCCTTGAAGCGATTAACCGTGTGGATACGCCACTGATCACCGCTTATGTGATTTTTGTCGGCTTGATATTTGTGGTCACGAATACCTTTGTTGATCTGCTCTATGGCCTTATCAACCCAACGGTCAATCTTACAGGTAAGGAGGCATAGGCAATGACACAAACAACCACTCAGCCAAACCGTTGGCAGCGCTTTTTAGCCTCAGATTTTCTCTATCACTTTAAGCGTGACAAAGTCGCGATGGCGAGTTTTACCGTCTTTGTCCTGTTCGTCTTGTTGGCGCTATTTGCCCCGCTTATTGCGCCGACCAATCCCTACGATCTGACCATGATTGATATTATGGACTCAGAATTACCCCCGGCATGGATGGAGTGGAGCGATTCGCGTTTCCTATTAGGGACGGATAACCAAGGGCGCGATATTTTATCGACCATGATTTATGGTCTGCGTATCTCCCTGACCATTGGTCTGTGTGCGGTCGGTTTGCAGCTCCTATTGGGCACTGTGATTGGGCTCAGTGCGGGCTATTTTGGCGGACGAATCGACAGCTTTTTCATGCGAATTGCCGATATTCAGTTATCGTTCTCGACCATGATGGTGGCGATCATTGTCTCGGCCATTTTTAAAGCCAGCTTTGGCAGTGAGTTTTACAGCCAATATGCGATCTTAATGCTGGTGGTAATTATCGGAGTGGCGGAATGGCCACAGTATGCCCGCACCATTCGTGCATCTGTGCTTGCTGAAAAGAAGAAAGAGTACGTCGAAGCGGCGCGAGTGATGGGCTTTCGCTCCCCGCGGATCATGTTCCGCCATATTTTGCCCAACTGTCTTTCGCCCATTTTGGTGATTTCGACGGTGCAGGTCGCTAACGCGATTATGTCGGAAGCAGCGCTATCCTTTTTGGGTTTGGGCATGCCGGTCGATCAGCCGTCCTTGGGCTCACTGATCAGTATCGGATTTAACTATATCTTCTCGGGGTCGTGGTGGATCACCGCCTTTCCTGGCATCGTACTGGTCTTGCTGGTATTAGTCATCAACTTGCTGGGCGATTGGCTGAGGGATGTTTTCAACCCCAAAATCTATAAAGGGTGAATAAAATGGCTGCGTTTGCAGCCATTTTTGTTGGAAGCTAACACGCTGAGCAGCGCTCGCTTGAGTCGCCGCGTCACTTTGCTTAAGCTGACAACATTCGGTTTTCAGGAGAGCAAATCATGAGGTGGTTGCGACGTCTTGCGGTCAGTGCCGTAGCAACATGGGCGATCAGTGCGCCAGTGAATGCGGCGCAAACGCCGTGTGCGGTGATTGACCACCAACAAGGCTGGCCCATTATTGGTGAGCAGTGCGATATTGGTGAAGGATTATGGGGCAACCAAGCGCTTGACCCAAATAGCAATGCATTTTGGATCCAGTGCGGGGCAACGGAAGGTGTGCCATCGCGCGCGTTTTTCCAGTCGCTGCGTCAAGGGTTGCCAGACTTGCCGTTTCAGGTGCATCTCCGTGATGGACGCGGGCGTTGCCTGATTGGTCCGTATGATAATCCTGACGTGGCCCGTTTGGTGTTGCAGCGTGTGCGCCAGTTCGGACCTACCCAAAAGGCTGTTATGCGTCAAACACGTCAGCCACTATCGGAACCGGCCGTGATTCGCTTACCCCCTTTAGCGACGCAGGCGAAGTCTATGGCGTCATCGTCGACGATGGCAAAATCAACCATGCCAGCGAGCGCGACCACCATTAACCTGAATCATTTTGGCTTGCCTGAACCGGAAGCCGGCGATCAGCAATATGTGGAAAAGGATATCAATTGGTTGCGTATTGACTATGCAGGCGCGATGGCACGGTGCCAAAAAGAGGGCATGATGCTGGCAAGCCAAGCTGATTTGACCGTGGTATCTAAGGCCACCGATCAGTTGCCTATGCGTTTACCTTATTGGGTGCAAGGAGCAATGGGCGTGGATGCCCGCACTGGGAAAGTGGTGACACGTAATGCCGATGCGGCGTTAAACGTATTGTGTAAAAAGCGTTGACGCTCGGATGAAAAATAACAAACGCCCCGCTTGAAGCGGGGCGTTTTCGTTTGCTTGTGCCTCATTTTTCCACGATTAAGCGGCAGGCGGTTGCTCGGGTAGCGCAAGTTTGAGTGCGGTGCGAGAGACATCGCTGGCCGCTTTTCCTTGATTGAGCTTATCCAATACATCGGCGAGATACGCGTAGTCGGTCACGTCCGCACGATACTCGAGGGCTTTCTCAAAGTGGCTACGCGCGTCTTGCCACTTCCCTTGTTGCATCAGCAACTGTCCTAACGCGCTATGGGTGACAGGATTACGGGAGTCGTACCTGAGGAGCTCTTCGAGCATGACCACGGCGGGATGAATGTCAGGCAGCTTTAAGCTGGGGAGCAGCGCAATCAGGCTGTCTTCCGGACGTTTTTTCAAGGCTTCTCGCAGTAGAATATAGGCTTCAGAATCCGCGTTGCGCGCCACTAAGTGGTGCACCAGCCCCACCAACAGAGCGGGTTGGCTGCGTTTGGTTTTCGAGAGTCGATTCCAGTGGGTTAGCAGCCCCTCAGTGCCTTGTTGGCTGGCAATGTGTGCCATGACACCGAGTTCCGCACGCTCACTGAGTGCTTCCAATTGCGTCCCATCGAGAAGCTGAGCTTTTTTCAGCGTGGGCAGCAAATTCAATAATGCCGACCAATCTTCCAGTTGAATATAGGTGTCTTTAAGCAGGGATAGCATCACCGGGTTTCGAGGGTGTTGGCGCTTAATGGCACGCAATGACGCCAGTGCTTCTTCGTACTGACCGCTTTGGCTGTGTAGTTGTGCACGGGTCAGGGCAAGTGCCAAGCTGTTGGCGTTAAGGTCGGCGGCTTGCTGGAGGTACTGATCCCTGGCATGAAGATCTTGACGCTGCTGCGCGGCTTCGGCAGCGGCCAGTAAATTATGCATGGGCGCGTCACTGAAAGGACGAGCTTTTGCTAATAGCTTCTCCGCTTGCTTCCATTCGCCTTCGCGTAATTTCATCAATCCCGTTTGGGTTTGCTTGCGTGCTTTGCGTTGTTTACGTCCTGATAACCAACCGCTCGCGGTGCTACTGAGCGAGAGCAGCTTGCGCAGCACCCACTCAAGCACCCATAACACCCCAATCAATCCAATAATGAGGATAATCAGAGTAGTAACACTCATCTCAAGTGTCTGCTCGGCAGCAGAGATCAGCACATACCCTTGTTGACCAGCAAGCTCCGGACCGACGAGCAGACCGGCAACCAGCGCTAAGACAAGCAGTAGGAGTTTAATCATGACTGACCCCCTGTGAGTGGCGCGATGTCTCGACGCAGTCGGGTGTCGATTTCATCACTGACCAATGCTTGGCTTTTGAGCTTGTTAGGTAAATCGATGCCGATTCTTTGCTGGTCGAGTGCATCGATTTGCTCGACAAAGCGTTCCGTCACGGTCGCATCTTGGTTATAAAAGCGAAGCGTCCAATCTTTGGCCATACCCAAGGCCTCATGATACAAGGCGTCATTACCTTGATAGACCGCGCGCATCGCTTGATCGAGCTTGTTCTTGACGTTCTCTTGCAAATAGTAGCTTTGCGTTGGCGACAGCAGTGGGACAACATTGCCATCACGTTTTCGGTAGGTGACAAAGTTATCGACAAAATCTTTGACGGAGGTGGTGAGGTTGGTTTGCCAGTCATTAACCGATTCGCTCACCACCGGCTTTTCGGTTTCAATCGCGTCAGGGATCACCGCATTGGCAAGCGGTAAGGTTTCGACTTGCTGTTGCATACTGGTTAAACGCAGCACGATGCCGTCGCGATCAATACGTTTCACTGCTTTTAGCGCCGTAATATCGTCGGCCATCGCCTGACGAATGGGCATCAAAGAAGGATCGTTAAGCTGGGCAATGCGATGGTCGGCCGCCTCCATCAGCGCGGTGGCGCTTTGCGCGTCATGCTCGAGCCAAATCTTGCGTCCGGCCATACGAATTAGGTAATCCGCTTCGGCAAGCAGCCAGTCATTCGGACGGCGCCCTTTCACTTCGGCTACCGCTTTTTGCAAGCTCTTCAAGGTATTGTCTTGCTGCGCTAAGCGTGTTTGGGTGTCATCAACCACTTGCGCCCGCGCTTTTTCTGCTGCCTGTTGCTGGTCATTCAGGGCTTGCTCAAGACGTGCAATCTGCGCTTGCTGCGCGGATAGCGTGTTTTGCAGCACGGTGGCTTGTTGGTGGCCGTGGTAGAAAAGCCAACCACTCGAGCCCAGTGCAATGGCGATGGCAACCGCACCTAATACCAGTCCACCTCGGCTGCGTGTGGCAGGTTTAGACTTATTAGGCGCCGCTTTATTGTGCGAGGCGTGCGTATCTGGTGAAGAGGGAGTCGTGGCCTTGCTTTGCTTGGTGTCGGTGTTTTTGTTGTCAGTCATCCGAAAGTCCCGTTTTTCTTAACCTCAGCAGCGTGTTAACCAGTGCGTCATTGGCCACGCTGTCAACGGTCGTAATCGTGTCAAAACCGAGCGCAGTCGCTTGATCTTGAATCCTTTTACTGGGCACCAGTATACGGCATTGGCGCAGCCAGTGCTGTCCGCTCAGTGTGATAAGTTGATCAAAGTGGGCTAATTGTTGACCACTGGTTACCACCACGGTGGTAATCGTGTCTTGTGGCCAGCTTACTACTTGCGATACTAAAGGCTCAATCGCCCATTGTCGTAGATAGGCCTCGCAATAGTGAACTTGCCCGCCTTGCGACTGCAAGGTTTGCCCCATCATATCGCGTCCGCTCTCTCCGCGAAGAATGACCACCTGCTTCCCTTTTATCACGTTAAAAGGCGCCAATGAGAGCATGCCTTCGCTATCTTCTCGGGCAGGATACTGTACTGGCTGGGTGGTAACCTGCTGCCATTCGTTGGCCGTGCGCTGACCGACGGCCACATAATGACAATGACGCGGCCACGCCATTCCCTGTTGTTGCAGAGCTTGATGGGTAAATGCGACCGCGCGGGGGCTAACGGCCACTAACACACTGCCAGCGGGGAGAGAGGAAAGTAGCGCGGGCAGTGACGGTAAATCTCGCCCCGGCGTAAAGCTAACCAGTGGGCAAGGCAAGGCCGCCAGCTTGTGTTGGGCAAGCTGGTCGACTAATTGGCTGCAATCCGGCTCGGGGCGAACAACAACAATGGTCATGCGTCGTCTTGATAAAGCTTATCCAAGATTTGACGTGCGCCTTGGGCGAGCAGTTGCTCGGCGAGATCGGTGCCCAGTTGTTCGCCTTTCTCGAGCGGTCCTGTAATTTCGCCGCGCAGAATGGTAGAGCCATCGGGCTCACCGACTAAGGCACGTAGCCAGATTTTGTCGCCTTGGATTTCTGAATAACTGCCAATCGGCACCTGACAGCCGCCTTCGAGGCGATTGTTCATCGCGCGTTCGCACAATACGCGTTGGGTGGTGTTGGCGTCAGACAGCGGAGCCAGCAAGGTACGAATACGTTCATCATCCAATCGACACTCAATCCCTACCGCGCCTTGGCCAACCGCGGGTAAGATCACTTCTGGCGGGATTTCGCTGCGAATGCGATCGTGCAAGCCCAGTCGTTTTAACCCAGCTGCTGCGAGGATGATGGCGTCATATTGGCCATCGTCGAGTTTACCGAGACGCGTGCCGACATTGCCGCGCAATGTATTGACCACCAAGTCGGGGCGGCGCTCACGAAGCTGGGATTCTCGACGTAAGCTGGAGGTGCCTACCACCGCCCCTTCGGGCAATGCATCAATGCTGTCGTAATGATTAGAGACAAAGGCGTCACGCGGGTCGCCACGTTCACAAATGGTGACCAGCCCCAGTCCTTCAGGAAATTCGACTGGAACGTCTTTCATCGAGTGCACGGCGATGTCGGCGCGACCGTCGAGCATGGCTTGCTCGAGCTCTTTAATAAACAACCCTTTACCGCCAATCTTGGCGAGCGGCGTGTCCAGAATCACGTCACCTTTTGTGACCATCGGCACCAGCTCGACGGATAAACCTGGGTGTGACTGCTCAAGAGCCGCTTTAACAAACTCCGCCTGCCACAAGGCCAGAGGGCTTTTGCGTGTCGCAATGCGTACGGGGGTTGAATACATGATTTGCTTTCCTTCTTACACAATGGCGCCCATCCTATCATTGGCGCTGCGCTGGACGTAATCTCTCCTGACGCGTTTGCGCATTTATGGCGTGCTGGTCGTGATATAGGTGAAAAAATGTGATCAATCGCTTATTATTACAGCAAATTGTTACTTGGAAAGACGGCATTTTTGCTGGTCTACGACTAAGGTTGTAGAGCGAAAAAGATTGATGTTGGTCTCAAAAATCGCCTATAGTGCGGCATAGATACCACCACACAGGCATCGGGGTTATTGGCTTTACCCGAGTTGTCTAGAGTGTTACATTGATCACGTTTTGTTATCTGCAATTGGGCGGATACGGTGAAGACAGTAACGTCGACCTGTTGACCGGGATGTCAACGAATCTGGATGATTGCCTTGCAAACATACGTTGAACAGCAAACTGAACGCATCGAAGCGTTTAACCGTGTGAGAATGGATCGCGCGCGGTCAGCCATGAGCCGACAGGCTCAAGCGGTTTTCGATGTGCTGCCAGTGCTTTTACATCTAAACCATCCGGCTTTACCGGGGTTTTTTGACGACAGCGTGCCCTTTGGCATTGCCGATTACGAGCTTGATGAGACACAACGTCAGTTTGTCTCCGATTGCCTGATCCACACAGACACCCGTTTCTCCTCTCTAACTGCGCGTTTTGAGCACGATCAGCGCCTGCCGATTAAAGGCATGTATACCATGGGCAGTACCGGCTCCATGGGACAAAGCCTCACCAGTGACCTCGATATTTGGGTATGTGTGGATGCCTCCGTCAGCGCGGCGCAGCGCGAGATGCTGGATGCCAAGTGCACCGCTATTTCAGAGTGGGCCCTCAACCAAGGGGTAGAAGCGAACTTCTTTGTGGTCTGTGAGGGGCGTTTTCGCCACCACTTGTCACAGGCGATGACCAGTGACAACTGTGGCACCAGTCAGCATTTTCTTTTGCTGGATGAGTTTTATCGCTCCTCCATGCGACTCGCTGGCCAAAAACTGTTGTGGTACATGGTGCCACCAGAGATGGAAGCGTGCTACGAGGACTATGTGGATACGCTGGTCGCTGACCATGGCCTTGACCGTCGTGATTGGGTCGACTTTGGTGGTCTACCGACCATCCCAGCCGAAGAATATTTTGGCTCAAGCTTGTGGCAACTGTATAAAAGCATTGATTCACCGTATAAGTCTGTCCTCAAAGCGATTTTGCTCGAAGCCTACTCATGGCAGTATCCCGGCACCCAGCTTCTGAGTGTGGATGGCAAACGCCGTTTCTATGCCGGTTGGGTCGATGTGTATCAGTCCGACGCCTATTATTTGATGCTGGAAAAAGTCACCCGTTATTTGGAATCCATTGGTGACACCCGTCGTCTTGACCTTGTACGTCGTTGTTTTTATCTAAAAACCCATGAGAAATTGACTCAGGCGCCGTCGACTGGCTCGGTCGCATGGCGTCGTGACGTGTTGCGATTGCTAACCCGTGAATGGGGCTGGGATGAACAGGCGCTGGCCTACCTCGACAACCGCCGTTACTGGAAAGTCGAGGAGGTAAAATACGCGCACAACGAGCTGCTTGACGCCTTGATGCAAAGCTATCGGAACCTGATCCGCTTTGCCCGCCGCAACGATATTACGTCCGCGATTAGCCCACAAGACATCAGTATTCTCGCTCGTAAACTGTATGCCGCCTTTGAAGAATTGCCGGGTAAAGTGACCTTATTGAATCCGCAAATTTCGCCGGATTTACACGAATCGGATCTCACCTTTATTCAGGTCTCGGAAGGGCGCACCAATGCGCCGGGTTGGTATTTGTATAAGCACTCGCTTGATCCGGTCGATATCATTGGTCGCGCGCCGCTAGAGCACAATGCTTATTTATCCAAACTGGTGGCGTGGGCGTTTTTCAACGGCTTGCTGACGGAGTCAACCCATTTGCACACCGTGGTGCGCGATGCGGATGTTGATATTGATACCTTGTATCAGCTAGTCAGTGACATGCGTAACACCTTCTCATTGCGTCCACCGCGCCCGACATTGGATGCGCTGTCGAGCCCGTGTGAAATTCGCCAGCTCGCGCTGTTTGTCAATTTAGAGCAAGACCCGACATCGGCATACAAAAAACCGTCGATGCGTTTTGACTTCAAAAACAGTGATATTTTCAGCTACGGTCCCGAACAAACTTGTTTGGTGGGGAGTGTCGATCTCGTTTATCGCAACTCGTGGAATGAAGTTCGGACCCTGAATTACCGTGGCGATGATGCCATTTTGGAAGCATTGAAAACCATGCTGGGCAAAATGCACCAAGACGCGCTGCCCCCAGAGTCTGTGGACGTGTTCTGCTATTCCAGCAAGATGCGTGGCTTGATTCGTAATCTGGTCTATCAATTGGTCGCTGAGTGCATTGAATTGCGCTTAAAACCGATTGAAAAGGAAAAGCGCCGCCGCTTTAAAGCATTACGCATCGGCAAGCAGACCCATGGTTTGTTCTTCGAGCGTCGTGGCGTGTCAGTACAGCGGTTAGAAAACTCGGTTGATTTTTATCGCTGTATTTCCACCAACAAGGTCAACGGCACGCCGGTGATGGTGGTCGATAACCCACAAGATGTGCATCCGCCTGAAGTGGTTGATGCCTACGCCAGTGAAGGCTTGGTGCAGTTTTTCTTTGAAGATTGTACCAATGGTTACAACCTGTATATTCTCGACGAAAACAATCGGGTGGAAGTGTATCGTCAGTGCAGCGGGGATAAAACCGAGATGGTGCAAGGGGTAAACCGTTTCTATACCTCCTCTCATGACCGCTACAGCTACAGTGCCAATTTTATCAACTTTAACTTGCCGCAGTTTTATCAAATCGTGACCGATGAGCAGGGTGAAACCCAAGCCTTGCCGTTTAAATGCGATCCACAATGGCAGCCGCCGCGACAGCCGCCACATCAAGGGTTAGCCGGTCAGGTAGCGTCGTTTAAATAGTCAACGAGCGCGGCCCGAGAGGCTCGCGCTCTGTCGATTGTTCACCAAGATCACCAAGAAACAGGCTCGCCCGCGTGCTTACTGCATTCTTGTTGCACCAGATCCATCAGCACGAGTCCCGTTTTGCTGCAAGTCCATTCGCCGTCTTTGAGGGCAAAGTGGAACCCACCGCTTTTCGACGCCAGCCAGATTTCTTGCATCGGCTCTTGGCGGTTAATGATGATTTGGCTGCCATCATCGAACTCCAGCGTCATTACGTTGCCAACGCTCTCATAATCGATGTCGGCGCCTGAGTCATCGATACCTTCTTCAATGGCCTGCATTTGTAAATCGACCAACTGATGATATTCCGTTGTGTTCATCCCGTTACATCCTATTGCTTTTCATGGTTGTGATGCGATTATAGAGGGCATTGACTCGATAATCACTGGCATTCACTATGCGAAAACTCGTCATTTTACTGATGCTCACTGGCATCATGACACTGACCGGCTGTGGCCAACAAGGGCCCCTGTATTATCCGGACCAACAACCGACGCAAAATCAATAACCAACGACGACAGGGAAGAACACCTTGGATTATTTCAATTATCAGGACGACGGCCAGCTGTGGGCCGAATCATTGCCTTTGACCCAGCTTGCCGATAATCACGGCACACCCTTGTACGTCTATTCACGTGCAACCTTTGAGCGCCATTGGCACGCATTTGATCGCGCCGTGGGCGATCATCCGCATTTGGTGTGCTATGCCGTTAAAGCAAACTCCAATATCGGTGTGTTAAATGTGCTGGCACGCTTGGGGTCTGGATTTGATATTGTCTCTCAAGGTGAACTCGAGCGCGTGCTCGTCGCCGGCGGTGATCCCGCGAAAGTGGTGTTTTCTGGCGTGGGGAAAACGGCCGCAGAAATGCGTCGTGCACTGGAAGTAGGCATCAAATGCTTCAATGTGGAATCCCACTCTGAACTCGATCGCTTAAACCAAGTGGCGGGCGAGTTGGGTGTGCAAGCGCCGATATCGTTGCGTATTAACCCTGATGTGGATGCCAACACCCACCCCTACATCTCAACGGGCTTAAAGGAAAACAAATTTGGTATTGCCTTTGCGGAGGCGTTGAATAGTTTCCGTTATGCAGCCAGCTTGCCACACCTTAAGGTCGAAGGCATTGACTGTCATATCGGCTCGCAACTGACCGAGCTCGCGCCTTTTATTGAATCTACCGACCGCTTGTTGGCGTTGATTGATACCTTGGGTGATGAAGGCATTACGATTCGTCATCTGGATGTGGGTGGCGGATTAGGCGTGACCTATAGCGACGAGAAACCGCCTCAGCCATCGGAGTATGCCAAAGCGTTGTTGGCGCGTTTGGACAATCATCGTCATCTTGAGCTGATTTTTGAGCCGGGCCGTGCGATTGCTGCCAATGCGGGGGTGTTGCTGACCAAGGTTGAGTTTCTCAAGCACAGTGAGCATAAAAACTTTGCCATTATCGATGCGGGGATGAACGATTTAATTCGTCCGTCACTGTATCAAGCCTATCAAGAAATCATTCCCGTGGTGCCGCGCCAAGGGGAACCACAAACCTATGATTTAGTAGGACCAGTTTGCGAAACGGGTGATTACTTGGGCAAAGACCGCTCGCTGGTGTTAGAAGCGGGTGATTTACTGGCGGTACGCTCAGCCGGCGCATATGGCTTTGTGATGGCGTCAAACTATAACTCACGCTGCCGCCCCGCCGAGGTCATGGTTGATGGCGACCAAGCACACCTTGTGCGCGAGCGCGAAAACTTGGCGTCGTTATGGCAGCTTGAACAGCGCCTACCAGAATAAGGATTGGCATGCAGGTACAGTTTGCAAAAATGCACGGGCTGGGCAACGACTTCATGGTGGTTGACTGTGTCACGCAAAACGCGTTCTTTTCGCCGGATCTGATTCGGCGTTTGGCCGATCGTCATCGTGGCGTCGGTTTTGACCAGCTATTGGTCGTGGAGCCGCCCTACGATCCTGAGACAGATTTTCATTATCGCATTTTTAACCCTGACGCATCGGAAGTATCGCAATGTGGCAATGGTGCGCGCTGCTTTGCGCGTTTCGTGCGAATGAAAGGGCTAACCAATAAGCATCAGATCAGCGTGAGCACCCAAGCCGGTAAAATGCTGCTGCACATTGAAAACGACAATCAGGTGCGTGTGAACATGGGCGAGCCGGAATTCACGCCGGGGAAAATTCCGTTTCGTGCCAACTCACAAGAGAAAACCTACTTGATGCGGGTGGCGGAGCAGACCTTATTTGTCGGCGCCGTGAGCATGGGCAACCCGCATGTAGTGACTGTGGTCGAGGATGTCGACCATGCCGACGTGGACACCTTGGGACCGCTACTTGAAAGTCACGAACGCTTCCCTGAACGGGTCAATGCCGGCTTTATGCAGATCCTTTCCCGCAATGCGATTAAGCTTAGAGTGTACGAGCGCGGCGCTGGTGAAACCCAAGCCTGTGGCAGTGGCGCGTGTGCCGCGGTTGCGGTCGGGATTATACAAGGCCTGCTTGATGAGCAAGTAACGGTGAGTTTACCCGGTGGAGATCTACGCATTCGCTGGCGCGGGCCGGGCCATCCCTTATCAATGACAGGCCCAGCGACACATGTATTTGATGGACAATTACAATTATGAATGATGGGGTAGAAGCCTCGACACTGGAAACCATGCCGCTGAGCGAAGAGGCGGTGGCGGCGTATTTAAAAGACAATCCAGATTTTTTTATTCGCCATCGCGATTTGCTGACGCAGCTGACCGTGCCACACGGTGAGCAAGGCGCGGTATCGCTGGTGGAAATTCAACTTAAGCGCCTGCGTGAGCGGGTAGCGGAGTTGGAAGAAGACATTACCCAACTGATGAGCCTGGGGGCGAAAAACGATGCCCTTTTCCGTGCTTTTGCTGAAGCGCATCAGGCCCTGTTGCGTGCCAACACGCCACAGGCGGTGGAAGCGGCGTTAACGGCACTTAGCGAGCAACTGCAACTTACCGTCAGTATACGGGTGTATGCGCCTATCGACGGGCTGCAGACCATCTCGCGTCAAGCGGTGGATCAATTAAAAAGCCATCATTTTGCCGGACGTCGTTGTTATCTTGGGCGCTTACGCCGTGTGGATGCGGAAGCGGTGATGGCAACGCCACCGGAGCTAGGCTCTTTTGCGCTGGTACCGATTAAAGGGGAAGGCAAAGAGTGGGGACTGTTGAGCTTTGCGAGCGCAGATGGCGGGCACTTTCAGCCAGACATGGACACCCTTTTTATCGAACAGCTGGCGGCACACTTGGCCATCTTATGTGGTCAGTGGACAAACAAGGGTGAACGTTAGTGACAGCGGTAACGCCTGACCAAGCTGCTCCCCGTTCACTGACGGTCCCTCTTGACCGTTTTTATCAATATCAACTCAGCGAACGGGGCCTTAGTGCCCATACGCAACGCAATTATCAGCGCCAGTTAGATAAGGTTGTTGACTTTCTGACCGCGCGGGGTATCGCCCATTGGCAAGACGTGGATGCGGATTGGGTGCGACAAATATCGAGCCAAGCCAAACGCGATGGCCTTAAACCGGGCAGTATTGCGTTGCGGCTGTCCGCACTGCGCAGCTTTTTCGACTACCTCGTTCTCACCGAGCAGCTCGCGGCTAATCCGGCCAAAGGGGTCGCCGCGCCTAAGCAAGGGCGTCAGTTGCCGAAAAACCTTGATGTGGATGAAATGAATCAGCTGCTCGAGGTGGATCAAGACGACCCGCTGTCGGTGCGGGATCGGGCGATGATGGAGCTGATGTATGGCGCAGGATTGCGGTTAGCCGAGCTGGTTGATTTAAACGTGCGTGATGTCTCGGTACGTAAAGGGGATTTGCGTGTCACCGGTAAAGGGGAAAAAGAGCGCATCGTGCCTTTTTCCGGCATGGCCAAAACTTGGGTGATGAACTGGCTGAAAGTGCGCAACCAGCTCCTCAAAGGGCCAGAAGAGGCACTGTTTATCTCTAAACTTGGCCAGCGAATTTCGCACCGTAGCGTGCAAAAACGTATGGCGGAGTGGGGACAAAAGCAGGCGGTGAATAGCCACATTAATCCTCACAAACTGCGCCACAGTTTTGCCACTCACATGCTGGAATCGTCCGGGGATTTGCGCGCAGTGCAAGAGCTTCTCGGCCATGCCGATTTAAGTACCACACAAATTTATACCCATTTGGACTTTCAACACCTGGCGAAAGTATATGACGCGGCGCATCCCCGTGCCCGCAGCACAGGGGCTAGCAAACCTCGCGCAGGTAAAAAAAACAACTCGGAGTCGTGATATGAAATTTTATCGTCGCTTAAACACGTTTGATGCGGTGAGTTTTGACTTGGATGATACCTTGTACGATAACTGGCCGGTGATCGCACGTGCGGAGGCGGCGCTAAACGACTATTTGAGTGAGCACTGCCCGCCGCTCGCCGCGCTTGATAAAGCCACCCTTGCGGGATTTCGCCGCCAAGCCCGTGACCAGAACCCAGCCCAACGCTTTGATGTTACCGCGATGCGGGTTGCCCAGCTGACGCTTGCCGGTGAGCATGTTGGTTTAACCGCGGAGAAGGCGCGCGCACAAGCCCAAGCGGCGACCACCTTCTTTTGCGGATATCGCAGTGACTTTACTCCGCCGGCGCAAAGTTTGGCTTACTTAAAAGCCTGGTCCGAGAAACTGCCATTGGTGGCCATCACCAACGGTAACGTCGACACCGATGCGATTGGCCTGACGCCGTTTTTCCAGCATATTTTCCGTGCCGGTGAACACGGGGCGGCCAAGCCGAGCCCAGAGATGTTTGATAAAGCCGCGCAGGCCTTGGGCATCGCCCCGGCGCGTATTTTACATGTGGGCGATCATTTAAGTTCGGATGTGGCTGGCGCGCGCCAAGCGGGCATGCAAGCCTGTTGGATCCGCCCTGAGCGCCAATCACCCATGATGCATAAAGGGCGCACCTTACCGGATGTGGCGATCGACGATTTATCTGAGCTCGATACCCTTATTCAGCAACGGCACCGCTAAAATCACCTCAGTTTCAATCACTCAGCGAGCTAAAACACGCATTATGATCGGGCGCGCAATTTAGTGGCGAGCTGGTATAATCGCTAACCAGTGTATAAATACCCAGTAAAATGGCAGGTGGCGATGGACGTATCAACTCTTCTTGACGGACTCAACGACAAACAGCGTGAAGCCGTGGCCGCGCCGCTCGGCAACCATTTGGTGTTGGCAGGTGCTGGCAGTGGTAAAACCCGGGTGCTGGTTCATCGTATGGCTTGGCTGATGCGGGTCGAAGAGGCATCGCCGTTCTCGGTGATGGCGGTCACCTTCACCAACAAAGCGGCAGCGGAAATGCGCGGCCGTATCGAGCAATTGATGCAAGGCACCGCCTCTGGCATGTGGTGTGGCACCTTCCACGGCATTTGCCATCGTATTCTCCGTGCCCACTATTTAGACGCCAACCTGCCACAAGACTTCCAAATTCTTGATTCAGATGACCAGCAGCGCTTGCTGCGTCGGTTAATTAAAGCGCAAAACTTGGATGAAAAACACTGGCCCGCCAAGCAAGCGAGTTGGTATATCAATGGCAAAAAAGATGAAGGCTTGCGCCCCAAGCACATTGATACCCGCCATGATCCGGTTGAAAGTACTTGGCTGCGGATTTATCAGGCGTATCAAGAAGCCTGTGACCGCGCCGGTTTGGTGGATTTTGCGGAGATCTTGCTGCGAACCTTAGAGTTATTGCGTGATAAAGCGGTGATCCGCGAACACTATCAAGCACGTTTCCAGCACATTTTGGTGGATGAGTTCCAAGATACCAACAACATCCAATATGCGTGGCTGCGTATGATGGCGGGCCAACAGGCGCATGTGATGATTGTGGGGGACGACGACCAATCCATTTACGGCTGGCGTGGCGCGAAAGTCGAAAATATTCAGCGTTTTCTGGATGATTTCACCACCCCGCAGACCATTCGTTTGGAGCAAAACTACCGCTCAACCAGTACGATTTTGCAAGCGGCGAACACCCTGATTGAAAACAATGCCGATCGGATGGGCAAAAGCCTGTGGACCGAAGGCAAAGAGGGTGAGCCCATCTCTGTGTATGCCGGTTTTAATGAGCTGGATGAAGCGCGTTTTGTGGTCGGGAAAATCAAAACCTGGCAAGACGAAGGCGGCGCGCTCACCGACAGCGCGATTTTATACCGCAACAACGCCCAATCTCGAGTGCTGGAAGAAGCCTTAATTCAAGCCGGTCTCCCTTATCGTATCTACGGCGGCATGCGCTTTTTCGAACGTCAGGAAATCAAAGATGCGCTGGCCTATTTACGTTTGATGGCGAATCGCAATGACGATGCGGCGTTTGAGCGGGTGGTAAACACGCCCACTCGGGGGATTGGTGATCGCACCCTTGAGACGCTTCGTGGCGCGGCGCGCGATCGTGGCCAAACCTTATGGCACACGGCCGAGCAAATCTTGGCAGAAAAAGCACTGGCAGGACGCGCAGCCAATGCGCTGGGCCGGTTTATCGAGCTGGTCAATGCGCTAGAAGATGACACCCGTGACATGGCACTGTATCAACAAACCGATGCGGTGATCCGTCACTCCGGTTTGCGCGCCATGTACGAGCAAGAAAAAGGTGAAAAAGCGCAAGCGCGTGTCGATAACTTGGAAGAGTTGGTGACGGCTACGCGCCAATTTACGCCTCCTGAAGAGGCGGAAGTGGAAGGGATGACACCGCTGTCGGCGTTCTTGGCCCACGCCGCCCTTGAGGCCGGTGAAGGCCAAGCGGACGAGTTTGATGATGCGGTCCAATTGATGACCTTACACAGTGCCAAAGGCCTCGAATTCCCCTTAGTCTTTATGGTCGGGGTGGAAGAGGGCATGTTCCCCAGCCAGATGTCAGCCGAAGAAGCGGGCCGCTTAGAAGAAGAGCGTCGCCTTTGCTATGTCGGCATGACGCGCGCGATGGAAAAGCTCTATCTGACCTACGCAGAAATGCGCCGTGTGTACGGCAAAGACATGTTCCATAAGATCTCGCGCTTTATTCGTGAGCTGCCCGAGGCCTGCTTGGAAGAAGTGCGGATGCGTGCCAATGTCTCACGCCCTGCCGCAAGCGGTGGTCGTTTTTCCAAAACGCAGACTCAGGAGAACTTTAACCAAACCGGGTTTAGTTTGGGTCAGCGGGTTCAACACCCTAAATTTGGTGAAGGCACCATCATCAACTTTGAAGGCAGTGGCGGACAAAGCCGCGTGCAAGTTGCCTTTAATGGGGAAGGGATTAAGTGGTTGGTGACTCAGTACGCCAAACTGGAAGCGCTTTAAGCTCGACCGATTAACGCCAAAAAACGCCCAGCCTCGGCTGGGCATATTGGTATTTATCCTACACCTGCGTTTTTCAGCTGCGGCGTTAGCCGAACACGCCGGCTTGCCACACAACCGCGCCACCTAACAGCAAAAATAACAGTGCACACAGGCCATCGATAACCGGGGCGACTTTGGTGAGCACTTGCTGTACGCGACTGCCTGATAGCAGCCAGGCGAGCGAAGAAAACCACCCTAATGAGAGCAGAAACACCACCGCCACGGCCATGGCTTTGCCACTGGCAGACATACTGGCCGGCACCAAGGTACTCATCAACGAAATAAAAAACACCAAGGCTTTCGGATTAAAAAGGTTGGTCAGTACCCCTTTCCAAAAGGCCTGTTTTTGGCCGCGTACTGCAGGCGCATCATTGGTAGTTTGCGCCGGCGATGTGGTGGCGGCGAGCAAGCCTTTAATCGCGCTAAGGCCTAAATACATCAGCACACTGCCCCCTGCCACTTGCACCCACATAAACAGTTGTGGATGCTGATGCACCAACAGACTGATGCCGGTAATGCTCAGTATTGTGTGCGCCAAAATACTCAGCGATAACCCTAGTGCAATCGCCAAGCCAGTGGCACGGCCATAACGGGTCGCATTTTGGAGCACCAAGGCAAAGTCGGGCCCGGGGCTGAGTAGCGCAATCATATGCACCCCCGCCAGCGTGGCGAGAATAGCGAACTCATTCATCCTGATTTTCCTGCTGACAAAGGCGTGGTCTCTATCTTGGCCTCTTGCTGTCGTTTCGCCCGATAGGCATCAAAGCTAAATATCGCCAAGGCGGCCCAAATAAAGGCAAAGGTGGTGGCTTTATCTGGGGTAAAGGGTTCGTCATACAAGCCGACGGCGAGTAAAAACATTAAGCTGGGGCCGATATATTGGAAAAAGCCCAATACCGTTAAGGGTAAGCGGGTGGCGGCGCCGGTAAAGCACAGTAAAGGCACCGTGGTGATCAAACCGGCAGCGGCCAGTAGCATATTCAGGCTGATGGGATTATCGAGCAGGTTGGCGCTGGGTGTATCGGCAAACTGCCACAGATAAATCAGCGCAACGGGCAAGAGTGTGCAGGTCTCCACAAACAAACCCGGCACCGCAGGGAGATTGATTTTTTTGCGCAGTAAGCCGTAAATCGCAAAACTGGTGGCCAGCACCAACGCAATCCAAGGCAGTGAACCAAAGGTGATCAGTTGTACTAATACCCCTACCAACGCCAGCGCGGCCGCAAGCCACTGTAGACGGCGGAAACGCTCACCAAGAAAGATCATCCCCAGCGCCACGTTCACCAGTGGATTAATGTAGTAGCCAAGGCTGGCATCTAGCATGCGGTTATTGACAATCGCCCAGATAAAAATCAGCCAATTACAGCCAATAAAGCAAGAGGTGAGCATCAGCATCAACAGCTTTTTCGGCTCGCGGATAATCGGCTTGAGCTGATAAAAACGACGGGTGAAAAAAAGCAGCAATGCCAAAAAGACAAACGACCACAATACCCGGTGCGCTAAAATTTCGGGCGCCGGAATATGGTTGACCGTTTTAAAGTACATGGGGGCGATACCCCACATAATGTAGGCCGCAAGGGCCAGTAACACGCCTTGGCGTGTGCGTTTTGGATCAGGAATCACAGCGCAGTCTCGTTATAAGTGTCGGTCAGGGATGAACACGAACGTGTGCATGTTGACTAGATGTAACAAGTTGTAAGGGCGGGCGCAAGCACCTTTCTCTGTGCTCAGGGTTTCATCGCTTACGGGGTGTCGGTAGAATGAGCGCCAGTTTGAGTAATGAGCTTGATTATGTCCGCCACCCCCGCCCATGCCGATGCGTCAACCGAAACTGACGCCGCTACCGCTGATCCTGCCATGAGTCCTGCCCATCAGGTACTCAAAGCGGTGTTTGGTTATCACCAGTTCCGCGAGGGTCAGCAAGCGGTGATTGATGCGGCGATTGCGGGGCGTGACGCCTTGGTGATTATGCCGACCGGGGGAGGGAAGTCTCTGTGTTATCAGATCCCCGCGTTGGTGCGCACTGGCTTGACCGTGGTGATTTCACCTTTGATTTCATTGATGAAAGATCAGGTTGACCAGCTTAATGCCAATGGGGTTGCGGCGGCGTGCTTAAACTCAGCGATGACGCCTGAGGCGCAAGCGGATACCTTGCGTGCGCTAAATCAGGGGGAGGTGAAACTACTCTATGTGTCGCCTGAGCGCGCGCTAGGGCGTGACTTTATCCATCGCTTAACGGAGTGGCAACTGGCGTTGATTGCGGTCGACGAAGCGCACTGTATTTCCCAGTGGGGGCATGATTTTCGTCGCGAATATGCCTCTTTAGGCCAGCTCAAACAGCACTTTCCTGATGTGCCTGTGATGGCGCTGACAGCCACCGCCGATGCCACCACGCGCGAGGATATTTTATCCCGCCTGGCCCTGCACGATCCCTTGGTGCATCTGGGTAGCTTTGACCGCCCTAACATTCGCTACACCTTGCTGGAAAAGCACAAACCTTTGGCCCAATTGGTACAGTTTCTGAGTGGTCAACGTGGCCAATCAGGAATTGTCTATTGCAATAGCCGTAAGCGGGTTGAGCAAGTCACTCAAAAACTGTGTGATAACAATATGCTTGCCGCCGCTTACCATGCAGGGATGACCACAGAGGCGCGCGGATCAGTCCAAGAGGCGTTCCAACGTGACGATGTCAATATTGTGGTGGCGACCGTGGCGTTTGGGATGGGGATCAACAAGCCCAATGTTCGCTTTGTGGTGCACTATGATGTGCCGCGCAATATTGAATCTTACTACCAAGAAACCGGCCGAGCAGGGCGAGATGGACTGCCGGCTGAAGCGGTGTTGTTGTATGACCCCTCCGACATGGGATGGCTCCATCGCTGCTTGGAAGAAAAGCCGGATGGGCCCCAAAAGCAGGTCGAAAGCCATAAACTGACTGCGATGGGCGCATTTGCCGAAGCACAAACCTGTCGTCGTTTGGTGCTCCTAAACTACTTTGGCGAGCATCGGCAAACCCCTTGTGGCAACTGTGATATTTGTCTCGACCCGCCCACCCATTTTGATGGCACCGAACAAGCACAAAAAGCGCTGTCGTGCGTGTACCGTGTTAACCAAAGTTTCGGGGTTGGATACGTGGTGGAAGTGTTGCGTGGGATGCAAAATCAGCGCATTAAAGATCATGGCCATGACAAGCTCTCTACCTACGGCATCGGACGAGAGTGGAGCCATGAATACTGGGTAAGCATTATTCGCCAATTGATCCATCGCGGTTATCTGGTGCAAAACATTGCCCGTAGCTCGGTGCTGCAGTTGACCGAACAAGCGCGACCATTACTGCGCAGCGAGATTGCCCTTGAGCTGGCGGTGCCGCGTATTGGCCTCAGCCCTCGCACCAAAGCCAACAAGCTGAGCCAGCGCCATTACGATAAAAAACTGTTCGCCAAGCTGCGTAAGTTACGTAAAGCCATTGCTGACGAAGAAGATATTCCACCTTATGTGGTGTTTAACGACGCAACCTTGATGGAAATGGCCGAGATGCTGCCGTCATCGCAAGCGGAGCTCCTAGCGGTCAGTGGCGTCGGACAGCGCAAGCTAGAAAAATTCGGCGATGCGTTTTTGGACTTGATTGACGATCACTTGAGTTTGAGCGAGTACGGCTATGGCACCGAGTAATTGGCAATTGATAGCGTCCGACAACACCTTGGCGTTTTATCAGCCGCAGCTTGATGCGGATAATGGCAAAGAAATCTGTCAGCCATTGCTGCAAGCCCTCGAAGCCTCTGTGCTTGAGAGCCAACAAGACGCGGACATGATGACTTGGCTGATTGATTTTGAAGGCACGCGTTTGATGCTTAAAGCAGCACATTACACCCAGAGCGTGTGGTTAGAAGCGCTGGATGAGGAGGGCGATGAGGTAATTGCCTTTTTGCGCCGCTGGTGGACGCGTCATCCGCCTCTTTAAATTGCGCTGGCACCGTTTCTTGATTGCTGTATAATTCGCCACCTCGCGCTGCCTGTAGACGGGTAGCTAAGTATTTTGGGTTCCCTCGCCCCCAATGACAAAAAGGTGCACTATGAGCCACTTTTCTCTTGCTCAGCAGCGTAAAGCGCTGGGTTACCTCGTGATTTTTCATCTACTGATCATTGCCTCCAGTAACTATTTGGTGCAGATCCCCTTTACGGTTTGGGGTTTCCACACCACGTGGGGGGCGTTTACCTTTCCGTTTATTTTCTTGGCCACGGATTTAACCGTCAGGATCTATGGTCCGGCATTGGCACGCCGTATTATCTTGCTGGTAATGGTGCCCTCGCTGCTGATTTCCTACGTGTTATCCGTCTTGTTTTATCAAGGCAGTTACCAAGGGTTTGCGGAGCTGGGCACGTTTAACCTCACTGTCGCTCGGATTGCGATTGCCAGCTTTATGGCTTACTTACTGGGTCAGATCTTAGATATTCATGTGTTCAATCGGTTACGCCAGCAGCGCCAATGGTGGGTCGCGCCGAGTTGTTCTACCTTGTTTGGTAATGCGTCAGACACACTCGCCTTTTTCGCGATTGCGTTTTACCAAAGCCAAGATGCCTTTATGGCCGAGCACTGGGTTGAAATTGCTTTGGTAGACTATGCCTTTAAGCTGATTATTAGCTTGGGGCTGTTTATTCCTATGTATGGGGTATTGCTCAACCTGATTATTCGACGAATCACACAGGTGACGCCGTCGGCGACGGTGCAGCAAACGTCCTAATTAGTAGCAGAATAAAGAGTCGCATCGCGGCTCTTTTTTTACGTCAATGCGGGGAGGTGAGATGGAAATTCGTGCCGGGCACTTAGAGGAGGCGGTAACGGTGCTTAACAGCGTGCCCGAGTTGGATACGGGTGTATCCTTGGAACAATGCCACGCGCGATTAGCGGGACGCACAGCATTGGTATTGGTGGCGTATCAAAACGGTGAGCCTGTCGGTGCCAAAATAGGCTATGCCACCAGTAAGACGCAGTTTTATAGCTGGCTGGGCGGGGTGACCAAAGCGGCCCGAGGTCAAGGGGTGGCGAAAGCCTTGTTACAAGCGCAAGAAGCGTGGGTAGCGGCTTCTGGCTATCGAACGCTTGCGGTCAAATCACGTAATCGCTTCACGGCGATGGTGTGCATGCTGATGCGTCATGGCTATCAGATGGTTGCGGTGGAGCAAAAAGGTCAGCCTGCCGATTACCGGCTTTATTTTGAGAAGCAGATCAATAAATGTACAGCGAGTGAAAAATAAGCGTATTTTTTTCTTGATAAACGATAATGAGAATGGTTATTATTAACTTGCACTCAGGGCCAAGCCCACATGCTCAGCTCTGAAGGCACGACATTGCTCACATTGCTTCCAGTGTATTAGCGGGGCGCTTATCAAACAGTGATTAAGTTAGCCTATTTTTGCTAGGCGACACCTTTTGGGGTGTCGCTTTTTTCTTTTCTGGACACTGGCTTTTCGAACCAGAGTTGTTGGCGTGATGACGGTGGATGCAATGACAGTTTGATGACAACGAGTGAGTCTGAGCACAAGATCAATAAATGAAAAAGATTCTCAACTAAGTGTTGAAAGTGGGAATGAGAATGGTTATTGTTAACTTGCGTTCGGGGCAAAGCCCACATGCTCAGCTCTGAAGGCACGACATTGCTCACATTGCTTCCAGTGTATTGGGGCCAGCAAACTGTTCTGATAACAGCTTTGTTTTTGCGCTCACTTGTTATAGCGACGCCCATCTCGGCGTCGCTTTTTTCTTTTTCTCTGCTGCGTTTCTGTGCGGATGAGAGTGTCTTAGGCGAGCTCCACCAATTTTTTCACCATCCGATTGATCCCACTGGCGGCATCCAGTACTGATGTCGCGAGCATATAGGCGGGCGTGGACAGGAGATGGTGGCGCTGATCTAATACATAATCTGATACCGGACACTCAATATGTTCACCGCCCATCCGGTTAAAGGCGGCAGCGATATCGGGCTCATTACCAATGGTACCTTTGACGCCTTTTGGATAGATCTGCGGGATCATGATAGGGGCAATACACATGTAGCCGGCGGGCTTTTCTGCACGGGCGAAGGCTTGGCAAACCGCAAACATCTCTTGGTTGACTTGCACCGGATCGCCATTGTAAGCAAAGTCCGATAAGTTTTTCGCCGCGCCAAAGCCGCCGGGAACCAGTAAGGCGTCGAAGTGGTCGACGTTTAAATCCGTTAGCGGAAGGATCTCCCCACGAACAATACGGCTGGCTTCGGTGAGTACATTGCGTGTCTCTTTCATCGCTTCGCCGGTACGATGATCGATCACATGGTGCTGATCGATATCTGGTGCGAAGCATTGCCATTGGGCATCGTTTTGCTCGAGGGCAAGCAGGGATAGGACCACCTCTTGGATCTCGGCACCGTCAAACACGCCGCAGCCAGATAAGATAACAGCCACCTTTTTCATGATGCTCTCCTTGTATCGAGATTAAAATTATCGCAATTAATATGGATCATCGACCAAACGCGTCTACGCTTAATTGCGTTCAACAGTGTCGCATTGGTGCTGGGTTAAGCGAAATAGTAGCCAAGTTCGATAACCAAATTGGTGATTATCTCCGCAGTTTGTGATGACTTTCTCTGCAACCTCATGCAGAGCAAGTGATTTCTTTTTCCACACCTAAGGATCCTTTTTCGATCAAGATCCTTTTTGTGTGATATGGCATAAGTATTTGTTTTTAATCTATTTAAAAATCAAAATTCATGTTTATTTAGACGAAATCAAAACCCTATAAAATATTTACCAACAAACT
>NZ_MUFK01000031.1:0-40194 GCF_001996085.1 Salinivibrio sp. PR5 | reverse complement strand
GTGTTGTCGTTAACTTTGTCGTTATCGGTTTGTCGAGCAAGCTGCAAAACCAGCATGCCAATGACGATAATTTATAAAAATGTGATTAACCACAAAGAAAAGCGATGATGATGGCGCAGCCTTTGAAGCTAGCTCTCACTCACGCGATGCGACTGACACGGGCAGTTGTCGCCACAATACGGGGTCACGTGCTACATAACCTTAATCTAGATCAAAAAACCCCATTGGTTGGCGGCCAATGGGGCGATTTATCAATTATTTTGCTTGACCTGTTTTAGGGCTGCGGTAGATCAAAGCCAAAGTGCAGGTAAGCTCGTTGGGTGGCGATGCGACCTCGCGGCGTGCGCTGCAAATAGCCTTGTTGGATCAAATACGGCTCAATCACATCTTCAATGGTGTCTTTTTCTTCGCCAATCGCGGCCGCTAAGTTATCTAACCCAACCGGTCCACCATCAAACTTTTCAATGATGGCATTGAGTAGCTTACGGTCCATGTAATCGAACCCTTGGCTATCCACATCCAGCATATCCAGTGCTCGTTGCGCAATATCCGCGCAAATGTGGCCGCTGCCTTTCACTTCGGCATAGTCTCGTACACGGCGCAACAGTCGGTTCGCAATACGTGGTGTCCCGCGAGAGCGGCGTGCTACTTCTACTGCGCCTTCGTCTTCCATCGACAGCGCGAGGCAATGAGCACTGCGTTTTACGATTCCCGTTAAGTCATGCACATTGTAATATTCAAGCCGTTGAGTGATCCCGAAACGATCGCGCAGTGGCGAAGTCAACGAACCTGCCCGTGTTGTCGCACCAACCAAGGTAAAGGGTGGTAAATCAATCTTGATGGAGCGTGCCGCTGGCCCCTCACCAATCATAATATCTAATTGGTAGTCTTCCATCGCCGGATAAAGCACCTCTTCAACCACAGGGCTTAGGCGATGAATTTCATCAATGAATAAGACATCATGCGGTTCAAGGTTGGTCAAAAGCGCCGCCAGATCGCCGGCTTTTTCTAACACAGGGCCTGAGGTGGTACGAATATTAACGTCCATTTCATTGGCGACAATGTTTGCCAAGGTGGTTTTCCCCAGCCCCGGCGGACCGAAAATCAACAGGTGATCCAACGCCTCTTGTCGCTTACGTGCGGCATGGATAAAGATTTCCATTTGATCACGGACATGATCTTGCCCTTGGTAATCGTCCAATAATTTGGGACGAATCGCGCGGTCAATCACGTCTTCTTCCCGATCATGATTGGCTTGCGCGGAGATTAAACGATCAGCTTCTATCATGGATTACACCATTGAACGCAGTGCGTGTCGGATAACGTCTTCACTGCTCATTTCGTCGGTTGCGATTTGTTTCACCACTTTCTCGGCCTGCGCGGCTTTATAGCCCAACGCCACCAGCGCGCTCACTGCTTCGTCAGCAGCAGATGAGACAGTGGTCGGCGCCTGACGCGTCGGTGCACCGCTTCCATCGGCGGCGTCGGTATAAGGCGTAAAGAGATCAAATGCCTCCCAGTTTTTCAACCGATCGCGCATTTCAATCACCAGCCGCTCTGCCGTCTTCTTACCCACGCCGGGAATTTTGACCAAGGTAGACACATCGTTGTGCTCAACACTATCGACAAACTGGTGAGCCGTCATGCCGGACAAAATCGCCAAGCCCAGCTTGGGTCCGACGCCATTGGCCTTAATCACTTCTCGAAACAAGGCACGCTCACGTTTACCACTAAAGCCAAACAAAAGCTGCGCATCCTCGCGCACTACGAAATGCGTATAAATGGTGGCCACCTCACCGACTTCTGGCAATTGATACAAACAGTTCATCGGCATACTCACTTCATAGCCAACGCCATTGACATCAATCAAAATCTCAGGGGGCTGCTTTTCTAGCAGGGTTCCGTGTAATCGGCCTATCACAATGTGCTCTCAGTTTTTTACTTTGTCGACAAGGATAAATAATAACTGGATCTATATCCAGTCTGATTGACGACAGGCGGAATACGGAATACGGAATACGGAATACGGAATACGGAATACGGAATACGGAATACGGAATACGGAAAAGCATATCGTGCCTGTCCCTGCAGAAAAAGGGCCTAGGTCCTAGGATCCTAGGCACTACTTCCTGCTCTTCCGTATTCTGTAAGCGAAGCGCTCTGTGTTCAAGATCCCGAATACCGATGACGGAATACAGAGTACAGAAAAAGCAATAGCCTCAGTGCGAGCATGATCTGCTTTATCCAGTTTCTAGCCTCTAGTCTCTAGTCTCTAGAAGCGAAGCGTCTCGTCTCTTTCCGTACTCCGTAAGCGAAGCGCTCTGTATTCACAATCCCTAAGCGCTTTTATCGATACCGCCCGCGACGCGCGGAGCTGGCTTTGCCCGCCATCGCTATCATGGTGTGATAGGTATGCGCATGACAAATCGCCACGGCAAGCGCATCGGCAGCATCGGCTTGTGGAGTAGCATTGAGCTTCAACATATGAGTGACCATATGCTGCACCTGCTTTTTATCCGCACTGCCTTTCCCCACGACGGCTTGTTTGATCAAACGGGCCGCATATTCTGACACTGGTAAGTTTGCATTCACGGCCGCGACAATGGCACTGCCGCGAGCTTGACCCAGCTTCAGCGCGGAGTCGGCATTACGCGCCATAAACACTTGTTCAATCGCAAAGTTATCCGGCTGAAATTGGGTTATCACTTCACTCACCCCCGCATAAATTTGCTTGAGCCGGCCGGGTAAATCCTCACTGTCGGTACGAATACAGCCGCTGCCAAGGTACTCCAAATGCCGGCCTTGTTGGCGGATCACGCCGTAGCCGGTGATCCGCGAACCTGGGTCAATGCCCAGTATGATTGCCATTTAGCTTAAGCTCGCTGCCACTTCGTCGGAGATATCACCGTTATGGTAGACTTCTTGCACATCGTCAAGGTCTTCTAGCATATCGATAAGACGCAGTAGCTTAGGGGCGGTGTCCGCATCGAGCTCCGCTTTGGTCGACGGTACTTGTGTGACTTCAGCACGCTCTGCCTCAAACCCCGCTTTGTCCAAGGCATCTTTCACATTGCCGAAATCATTTGGCGTGGTATAGACATCCATCGAGCCATCGTCGTAAGTCACCACATCATCGGCTCCCCCTTCCAACGCGGCTTCCATCACCGCATCTTCGTCAAGCCCTGCTGCATAGGTGATCACGCCTTTTTTCTCGAATAAGAAGCTAACTGAACCATCTGTACCCAGATTACCACCTGATTTTGAGAATGCGTGACGCACACCAGACACGGTACGGTTACGGTTGTCAGTCATGCATTCTACCATCACCGCCGTCCCTGCCGGACCGTAGCCTTCGTAGATCACCGTTTCCATGTTGTCGTCGCTATCACCGCCCGCACCACGCGAAATCGCACGATTGATGGTGTCACGGGTCATATTGTTAGACAGCGCTTTATCCACCGCGGCACGCAGGCGAGGATTGGTTTCTGCTTCGGGGCCACCTTCTTTGGTTGCCACCACAATTTCTCGGATTAGTTTGGTGAAAATCTTACCGCGCTTCGCGTCTTGAGCGGCTTTACGGTGTTTAATGTTCGACCACTTACTGTGACCTGCCATATCGACTCTCCGTTTTTTGCGCTCCCCTCACGTGAAAGGAGTAATAAGAAAAAACGCGCCTTGGCTTTGCAGTCGGAGGCGCGTTGATGAAAATCCCCGCATACTAAGGCCATACCGCGAGATAGGTATCGCACTAGTCATGGGAGTTGACGGGCAAACGCTGTTGCCCGTGATCGGACTTATCGTCTCTGGATGACGTTACTCGCTTTGTTCCGCCGCCGCAGTAATGCTAAGCGCCAGTTCTTCAAGCGCTGCTTCGTTAGCAATGCTTGGCGCATCTGTCATCAAACAGGCCGCTGCCGTGGTTTTCGGGAAAGCAATCACGTCACGAATGTTTTCAGTGCCAGACAGCAGCATCACCAAGCGGTCCATACCAAACGCCAGACCTGCGTGTGGTGGGGTACCAAATTTGAGTGCATCCAGCAAGAAGCCAAACTTCTCGCGCTGCTCTTGTTCGCCAATACCAAGGGTTTCGAATACTGCCGCTTGCATCTCTGGGTTGTGGATACGTACTGAGCCGCCACCCACTTCATAGCCATTGATAACCATGTCGTAAGCATTCGAGTTCGCCGCTGCCGGATTCGCTTTCAGCGCTTCTGGGGTCACGTCAGTTGGCGCGGTGAATGGGTGGTGCATTGCATGAAGGTTACCTTCGTCGTCTTCCTCAAACATTGGGAAGTCAACCACCCACAGCGGTGCCCATGCTTGGGTATCTGTCAGTTCGAGATCCAGACCAAGCTTCACGCGCAATGCGCCCAACGCTTCGGTTACTACCGACTTTTTATCTGAGCCAAACAGGATGATATCACCGGTTTGAGCTTCAGTACGTGAAAGGATCCCTTCAACCACGTCCGCATTAAGGAATTTCGCTACCGGTGACTGAACACCGTCCAAGCCTGCGTCACGGTCATTGACTTTCAGCCATGCAAGCCCTTTGGCGCCATAGATACCGACAAACTTGGCGTATTCGTCAATCTGCTTGCGAGACAGGCTGGCACCGCCTGGTACACGAATGACGGCAACGCGGCCTTTTTCATCGTTTGCTGGGCCTGAGAAGACTTTAAATTCAACGTCTTTGACCAGATCCGCTACATCCACGATTTCAAGCGGGTTACGCAGATCCGGTTTGTCAGAGCCAAAGCGACGCATCGCTTCTTCATATTTCATGACTGGGAAGGCACCCAAGTCGACGTCAAGCAGCGACTGCCACATTTCGCGAATCATTTTCTCGGTCACTTCGCGCACTTGCTCGGCGCTCATGAACGAGGTTTCGATATCGATCTGTGTAAATTCTGGCTGACGGTCAGCACGCAAGTCTTCATCACGGAAGCACTTCACGATTTGGTAGTAACGGTCAAAACCTGACATCATCAACAACTGCTTAAACAGCTGAGGCGATTGTGGCAAGGCATAGAAGCTGCCTTTGTGCACACGGCTAGGAACCAAGTAGTCACGCGCGCCTTCTGGCGTTGCTTTGGTCAACACCGGCGTTTCGATATCCAAAAAGTCATTGCTATCCAAGAAACGACGGACGAAGCTGGTCGCTTTCGCACGCAATTTGATGCGGTCGCTCATTTCTGGACGACGCAGGTCAAGATAGCGGTACTTCAAACGCTGTTCTTCAGAGATGAATTGGTTGAAGTCGATCGGTAACGGGGCACTGCGGTTAATGATGTCTAACCCAGTTGCCACCACTTCAACTTCACCGGTCGCCATATCACGGTTGATTTGGCTGTCTGGACGCGCACGCACTTCACCGCGAATTTGGATACAGAATTCGTTACGTAGCTTGTTCGCTTGCTCGTAAACATCACCCATATCAGGATCGATCACGACCTGCACGAGCCCTTCACGGTCTCGCATATCGATAAAAATCAATCCGCCCAAATCACGACGACGGTTAACCCAACCACAAAGACTTACTTCTTGCCCGACATGGGCTTTATTCAGGTGACCACAATATTGGGTGCGCATAGAGTATTCCTGATCTGATTCTGATTATTCCGCTTGCCCCCTTGGGCACAAGCCTGCCAAATACTGAGGGGAATTCGGGTAACAGCGTCTGTCGTACCTGACGGTACGCCCCCATTGGTGCCGTTACTGTCAAAGACCTGCCATTATAAAGGAAAAGCCCCTCCCTTGGTAAAGCGATCGCGCTTTTTTATTCTGTTTGGGCGATGAATGGTTTTTTGGCGCACTTCCGATTAGGCTATCACCATCTCGATTGACCGATAAAAGCCAAGCCATGTCCCTGACGTTAAATCACGTTTCTGTACCGCCCCTGCGCCTTGGGCTGACACAATGGTCCCATCCCAGCTGGCAACATCACTTTTATCCTCCGGGCACTAAGACGGCCGATCGTTTAGCGCGCTATGCGGAGGTGTTTAATACGGTTGAAGGCAATACGACCTTTTATGCCTCACCCTCGAGCACGTCAGTCGCCAATTGGGCGGCGGCTGCGCCGGATGCGTTTCGGTTTACCTTTRAATTTCCGCAAACCATTACCCATCAGTGCCAGTTGCGCCATGCACAGACATTGACGCAAGATTTCATCACCCTGATGGCGCCGCTCCATGAAAAGGTGGGGCAATGGACCATCCAACTCCCTGCCCGTTTTGGTCCCGAGGGCTTGCCGGCATTGGCTGCTTTTTTAAAGCAATTACCCACGGATTTTTCGGTTGGCGTGGAAGTCCGTCACCCAGCATTTTTTGCCAAAGGCGACGCCGAGCGTCAATTGAATCGCCTGTTACTGGAACATAAGGCGAATCGGGTGATCATGGACAGCCGCCCCGTGTTCGCCGCCAAACCGGACTCGCCGGCGATTATTGACGCACAACAGAAAAAGCCCCGCGTGCCGGTTCATGCTATCGCCACCCATGAAGCGCCCATGGTGCGCTTTATCGGTCACCCCACTCTCGATGAAAATGCCGCGTTCTTTACGCCGTGGATCGCCAAATTGCAGCACTGGATTGATGAAGGGAAAACACCTTATTTAATGATCCACACTTCAGATAATGATCAGGCTCCTGCGCTTGCCGCGGCGCTTTACCAACGCCTTGAATTATCACCCCCTCTCGCCAGTGTGCAACGGGCGGCACAGTCACAGCAGTTCTCGCTGCTGTAATCGCCTGGGACAATGGCAAGGCAGAATAAAGACAGACGGGGAAAAATTCACTACAATACGCCGCTTTTACTGCTGGGCATTGGCTGATTTGTAGGGGCTCTCATGGCTAATCAGGATAAAATTTTCGCGGCGCCCATTGAAAAACTGGGTGATTTTACCTTCGACGCGAACGTCGCCGAAGTCTTTCCGGACATGATTCAACGATCCGTACCGGGCTATAGCAATATCATTTCGGCGATTGGGATGTTGGCGCAGCGTTTTGCCAAGCCAAATACCAATATCTACGATTTGGGCTGTTCATTGGGCGCGGCCACCTTATCGATGCGTCGCCATATCGAACACGCAAGCTGCCAGATTATCGCGGTAGATAACTCATCGGCGATGGTCGAACGCTGTCGTCTCCATGTAAATGCATACCGTGGTGCCGCTGACGTAGAGGTCAAAGAAGCGGATATTCGAGATATCGAGATCCAAAATGCGTCTATGGTTGTGCTTAACTTTACCCTGCAATTTTTAAGTCCTGACGACCGCCAAGCCTTGTTAAACAAAATTTATCAAGGACTTAATCCCGGTGGCATTCTGATTTTATCGGAAAAGTACTGCTTTGATGATGACACCGCCAACGAGCTTTTGATTGACCTACACCACGACTTTAAACGTGCCAATGGATACAGCGAGCTGGAAATTAGCCAAAAGCGTAGCGCCCTTGAGAACGTCATGCGTCCAGACAGTATTGGCACCCACAAAGCCCGATTGAGTGATATCGGTTTTAGTAGTGTTGCCATGTGGTTCCAGTGTTTTAACTTCGGCTCTATGCTAGCCATCAAGTAAGCCAACCGGTACGAGTAGTTTCATGTTTGATTTTTCTGACTTCTATCAGCTTATTGCCAAAAATCGCCTAAGCCACTGGCTGGAGGTTCTCCCGGCCCAATTAGCGGAGTGGCAAACCCAGCCGCATGGCGATATGCCGAAGTGGATCAAGGTGCTTAATAAGATCCCAACTACCGCGCCCGAGACGGTTGAACTGAAAGATGCGGTGCGTATTGGCGATGACCAAAGTCTGCCGTCCGGTGAACGCAAAAAGCTCGAAAACTTATTACGTAGCTTCCATCCGTGGCGCAAAGGCCCGTATCAGGTGCATGGCATTGATATTGATACCGAATGGCGCTCCGACTGGAAATGGGATCGTGTGCTTCCTCATATTTCGCCACTGAAAGGCCGTTACATCTTGGATGTTGGCTGTGGTAATGGCTATCACATGTGGCGTATGTTGGGGGAAGGCGCTGCGCTGACCGTCGGTATTGATCCATCAGAGCTTTTCTTGATGCAGTTCGACGCTATCCGCCGCTTGATGGGCAACGACCAGCGCGCTCACCTTTTGCCTTTAGGGATCGAAAAACTACCAGCGCTGCGTGCATTCGACACTGTGTTTAGTATGGGTGTGTTATATCACCGCCGCTCCCCGCTCGATCATCTGATCCAACTCAAAGATCAATTGCGTAAAGATGGCGAGCTGGTACTGGAAACGCTGGTGATTGACGGCGATGAAAACGCGGTATTGGTCCCCTCCGACCGTTATGCACAAATGCGTAACGTGTATTTCTTCCCCTCTGCGCGCGCATTGAAAGTCTGGCTCGAAAAGGTCGGCTTCGTAGACGTTCGGATTGTCGATGAGTGTGTGACTACCACTGACGAGCAACGTAGCACCGAGTGGATGACCCATAATTCGCTGCCCGATTACCTTGACCCTGCCAATCCGCATCTTACGGTGGAAGGCTATCCCGCCCCTAAACGTGCCATTTTGGTCGCACGTAACCCTGATTAATGATTGTGCGCCTCTTGGTTTGACAAGAGGCGCACCTTGGCTTGACGTTCAGCAAGCAGAACATTATTTAACCGCCTCGACTTTATTTCCCGTTCACGCCATATTTTCTATCCAGATCAAAAAGATAACGGGCAAAAAGTGACAGAAAACGTCGATAAAACCATCACTCAGTCAATCCTGACTAACTTTTGACAGAATACCCCTACCCATCTTCGCCGCATCGATTAGAATTTGCGCTCACCGTTCGGCGCCTGACTGAGGCGTGATTGAGCCATTTTTGCACCGGTTGGAGATTATGATGTTATTTCGCTGCTCACTGATTAGTGCGCTCTTGTTAACGATGTCAGGTTGTACCCTCACCTCACAGCACCAACACCAAGAAACATTGGACAAAATTGACCATGTTGCCGCACAAACCAATCAGCAACAGCAAACTCTATCCACGTCATTATCGAATCATGATGATGCGCTTTCTCGTCTGTCTGACAAAATCAGTGCGATCGAAAGCCAACTGAAAGTGATGCAGCGTACCCAAGCGAAAGTGTACGCCAACATGGCGGATGCCAAACCGGAAGTAAAGGTGAAAGAGAAAGTGGTTCGTGTCCCGGTCAACGACGATAAAGTCTTATTGGGTGCCCGTGAATGGGTATGGTTTGACGCGGTAGAAAGCACATTCCAAGCTCGAGTTGACACCGGCGCCGAAACATCTTCATTGAATGCTGTGGATATTCAAGAATTTGAGCGCGATGGTGATACTTGGGTGAAGTTTAACGTCAATCACAGCGAAAATAACGACGAACCCGTGTTTATGGAAATGCCGGTGAAGCGCTGGGTGCGTATTCGCCAATCTTCCACCGATAAAACCGATCGCCGTCCAGTTGTGGAAGCTTGGATCCGTGTCGGCAGTATCCACGAAAAAACCCAATTTACGCTCGCTGATCGCACCAACATGGAATATCCCGTCCTACTGGGCCGAGAGTTCTTCAAAGATCTCGCGGTGGTCGATGTCAGCCAAGAACATATTCACCCCAAGTACGAGCCTGAAACGCAACCGGACGCTAGCAGTAACGACGCTAACCAAAAATAGGTCACCTTTATGGTTTCACGTGTTCCATTTTACTTTTTAATCGGTTTTCTGGTCTTGGCAGGTATCGCGTTAAGCGCATACCGTCATATGGTTTACGGCGTGCCATGGCTCGCTGATGAAACTCGCCAAGTGTGGCAGATTGAAGCGCGCATCAATTTTGATGCCACCGGTGGGCCGGTGAAGGTGAATCTTGCCGCGCCCGATAGCCAACCCGGCCTGACTCTGATTGACGAAAGCACCTCGTCATCAGGCTATGGGTTTTCTCTGCTTGATACCGACTATGGTCGCCAAGCGCAATGGTCAACGCGCACCGCCACCGGCGAACAAACCCTTTATTTCAAAAACCAAATGCTGGTGGATGACAGTGCCCGCTATACCATGACGCCACCGGAGCACGACACCGTTGCTGCCCCGGTAATGGACAATGCGGCTAAAAACGCTGCGCTCGCCTTACTCGATCGTGCTCGCTCTCGTTCGGCGGATAACATCACCCTGACCAGAGAGCTAATCAAACAATTTAACAGCACCGACAGCCAAAACGCGGCATTGTTGCTTAACGCCTTTGATAAGCCAGATGCGGTTCAAAAGACATTGGCGCTAGAAGGGATCCATGCCCGCGTTGTGGGTGGTTTGAAGTTAGAAGACGGTCGCCGTCGCCAAAGCATCTCACCAATGATCCAAGTGTGGCAAGACACACAGTGGCATTTATTCGATCTCACCACCGGACAAAATGGCCATCGAGACGACGTTCTCCTATGGAACCAACGGGGCGGTCCTTTGCTTGAAGTGACAGGCGGTGAGCACAGTCATGTCAACTTCTCAATCATTTCTCAGGATATCAGCCCGCAGCAGGCGACCACCGCCAAAGTGAACGCCGACGATCTGCTCAACTTTTCGATCCATAGCTTGCCGATTGAAGAGCAAGCGATGTTCAAAACCATCATGCTTATCCCAATTGGCGCGCTGATTGTGGTGTTCTTACGGGTCATTGTTGGCTTAAAAACCTCTGGCACCTTTATGCCAGTATTGATTGCAGTCGCGTTTGTGCAAACCCAATTAATCACCGGCATTGTTGGCTTTGTGCTGATTGTTGGTACGGGCTTGGTGATCCGAAGTTATCTCTCCCGGCTCAATCTATTGCTGGTGGCGCGAATCTCCGCGGTGATTATTACCGTGATTTTGATTATCGCCGTGTTCAGTGTGATTGCGTTCCACATCGGCTTAATCGAAGGACTGACCATTACCTTCTTCCCAATGATCATCTTGTCATGGACCATAGAACGGATGTCCATTCTATGGGAAGAAGAAGGCGCCAAAGAGGTGGTTGTTCAAGGAGGTGGCTCGCTTCTCACCGCAGTGCTGGTCTATCTCGCGATGACCAATGAGTTGGTTCGCCATCTGACCTTTAACTTCATCGGTGTGCAGTTAGTGATTCTGGCCCTGATCTTAATGCTGGGTAACTACACGGGCTATCGCCTCTCTGAGCTGAAGCGCTTCCGCCCACTTGCTGCTAATGAAAAAAGTCACGGCCTTGCGCCCACCTCGGGAGGTGATGATGCGAACACTCCTCGCTAAACTGGCGTCTCCCTTTCGCCTCAATGACGCGGGCGTGATGGGCATGAACCAACGCAATATTCGTTATATTGGCCGCTACAACGATAGACGCTTGTATCCACTGGTGGATGATAAGCTCAAAACCAAACTGATTGCACAACAAGCCGGCGCGACGGTGCCGGACTTGATTGGTGTGATTGATAGCCAAGCGGATGTTAAGCGCATTCACGCTATGGTCGCAAACTGGCCGGGCTTTGTGATTAAGCCGGCCCAGGGCTCTGGCGGTAAAGGGATCATGGTGATCACTCAAAATCACCAAGGGAACTATTTTAAAGCCTCCGGCAAAGAAGTCAGTCATGACGACGTTGAACGCCATATTACCAACACCTTGGCGGGCTTGTTTTCCCTCGGCGGTAAAGCCGATGTGGCGGTGGTTGAGAACTTAATCGCGTTCGATGACAGCTTTAACGGCTTTAGTTATGAAGGCGTGCCTGATATTCGTGTGATTGTGTTTCAAGGCTATCCGGTGATGGCGATGATGCGTCTCTCAACCTCAGCGTCAGACGGTAAGGCTAACCTGCACCAAGGCGCGGTTGGGGTTGGGCTGGATCTTGCAACTGGTTATGCATTAAAAGCGGTGCAATTTAACAGCCCCATCACTCACCACCCTGATACGCACCAAGACTTGTATACGCTTAGGGTTCCACATTGGCAGCAATTGCTCACCCTTGCCGCCAGTGCGTGGGAGATGACTGGGCTCGGTTACATGGGCACCGATATGGTGCTTGATAAAGACAAAGGCCCAATGGTGTTGGAGCTCAATGCTCGTCCCGGGCTTGCGATTCAAATCGCCAATGGCTGTGGCTTGTTGCCCAGACTGCGATTGATCGAGTCTTTACCGCCTTGTCGCTATCCACCGTTACCCGAAGCGCGCGTTGAGTTTTCCATGCGTCACTTTGCTGGCCAGCAAACTCAGCCACTGAAGCCGCGGTTAGCGAAAGTCAGTTAAAACGCTCAGTAGGCAAAAAAAACCTAAAGTTCTCTGCGCCTTGCCGATAACCAAAGTAACCGACTCATTGGTTTGACATGTAAGGTAAGGCGCCGACAGTGACAGTGCACACCATCGACAAAGCACGCATCATTAGTGATGTGCAGTTTGGAGACAATCTGAATCATGCAGTGACGCAAGGACGTCGCTCTGATTTTGCGTTGATGCTCGCCCTGATGTCCGGTGATGCCAATGAGTCAACACCACTCTCACCGCTTGACGAAAAGACCACTAATGATGAGGTTCTACGTCGTCAATTTCAGCTTGCCCCACCTCAGCCGTTGGCGGCCAGTAATGAAGAAGATTACGTTCGTGCTGGTGCGCAAGCCGATGCCTTCCACCGTGGCGGGATTGCCAGTGCACATCTGCGCTTTCAGCTCGCACCTGCTGCCATGCACTACCCGCCCCAAGGCACCCACGGATTTGACGAGGCGGTCTATCACAATTTATCCGGTCATCAGCGTCGCAAGTTGGCAGATAGCGAGTCTGCACGACTCTCACTCAACCCGACGACCTTGTACGAAAATCTCACCACCGCGCACTGCCAAGACAAAATGCGTGTGAGCGCATAACCACCAAGATCGCAAGTCGATCCCAACGATAAATAGCGATCCTTTTCCAAAATGTGATCCTCTATATATTCCGAGCAATCGATCCCCAATTTACCCACTTGTTTTGAACATTTTTTGCGCACCCCGCGTATTTCTGTACCAGTATTAACTTCCCACGCTTGAACAAGCTGGGGGTAAGTTGTCACTTTCTCGTGAATGAAATTCGTAACATATTGTAGAGACAGTGATTTTTCGTAAGGAATTGATGTGATTGAGGAAATGACCATGAAGATAGATAACGCGGTGGTCGTCATCACAGCAGGCGGCTCGCCATCCGGGCGTGCCATGGCTGAACATTTTTGTTCATTAGGCGCCGATGTCGTACTGCTTGATACCGAGTGGCCGACACTCCGCCTAAGCGCCGATCAGTGCCGAGATTATCCCGGCCGGATCCAACCGATCTGTTTAGCCGATTATCAGCCTCAATCCATCAATGATGCCTTTGCTCAAATCGTCACACTGTTTGGTGGTATTGATGTGCTCATCAATCACTGGCAAGGCGATATACTGCCTAGTCTTTTGGATAATGGAAACTTGGGTGATATGCCACAAACGGTCGCCGATTCCACCTCACATTATTACGTCGTCGTGCAACGCGCCGCCGTTTGTATGCAACAGCGTGGGCGCCCCGGTGTGATTATTAATGTCGCTGGCCATCATTTAACCCCAGATACGGTCGCCAGTGCCATGATTGGTGGTCTCACTCAGCGGTGGGCTAAAGAATTATCTGGGCTCAAAATTCGCGTTGGCGGTATTGTTCCTCGCGGACGTACGATGAATCGCGCAAGCGGAGGAATGGATGACGAGCTGATTCGTAATGCGGAATATATCGTCTCCAACGATTCTTTTAACGGCCGATTGTTAGAGGCAAGTGGATGAGAGGGATCTAGGATCTAGGTCCTAGAATCCTAGGGCCTAGGAATACAGATGACTGAATACAGAGTACAGAAAAAGCAAAGGCCTCGATGCGAGTAAGGCGCAGGCCTTTCCGTATTCCGTAAGCGAAGCGCTCTGTATTCTAGTGTCATCGTCGCCACGGATAAAATCAAAAAGACCCGCCGAGGCGGGTCTTGGTTTTTATCCGGTGAAAGCGTCGCGATTAGGCTTTTGCTTTCGCACCTTTTTTGTCTGCACCCGCTTTAGTTGGCGCGGCCGCTGGTTGGTCATCTTTTTTCTTGATAACCGTGGTGCCTTCGAAGGTTTCACCTTCAACATATGGCTTACCATAGTAAGAGGCCAGCAGCACTTCTTTCAGCTCTTTGATCAGTGGGTAGCGTGGGTTCGCACCAGTACATTGGTCATCGAACGCTTCTTCCGCAAGCTCATCAAGTTTGGCAATGAAGTCAGCTTCTGGGACACCGGCTGCTTGGATAGACGCAGGGATATCCAGTTTCAACTTCATTTCTTCCAACCAAGCAAGGAGACGCTCAATCTTCTGCGCTGTGCGGTCACCGGCTTGAGACAGACCTAAGTGATCCGCGACTTCTGCATAACGACGACGTGCTTGTGGGCGGTCGTACTGTGAGAACGCAGTTTGTTTGGTTGGGTTGTCGTTGGCGTTGAAACGAACCACGTTTGAAATCAGCAGTGCGTTAGCAAGACCGTGTGGTAAGTGGAACTCAGCACCGATTTTGTGCGCCATTGAGTGACACACACCCAAGAAGGCGTTAGCAAACGCGATACCGGCAATGGTCGCACCATTGTGCACTTTTTCGCGTGCAATTGGGTCATTCGCACCGTGTGCATAGCTCGCTGGTAGATACTCATTCAGCAGTTTCAGTGCTTGTAGCGCTTGACCGTCAGAGTATTCGCTTGCCAGTACTGACACATAAGCTTCCAAAGCGTGCGTAATCGCATCATAACCACCGAAGGCAGTCAGAGACTTCGGCATGTTCATTACCAAGTTGGCATCAACAATCGCCATCTGTGGTGTCAGCTCGTAATCAGCCAGTGGGTATTTGGCACCGGTTTCGTCGTCAGTGACAACCGCAAACGGCGTTACTTCTGAGCCTGTACCTGATGTGGTCGTTACACAAACCAGTTCCGCTTTTTTACCCATTTTCGGGAACTTGTAAATACGTTTACGGATATCCATAAAGCGCATTGCTAGCTCTTCGAACGCAGTTTCAGGGTGCTCGTACATAACCCACATGATTTTCGCTGCATCCATTGGTGAACCACCACCTAGGGCAATGATCACGTCTGGCTGGAAGCTCTTCATCGCGTCGGCACCTTTGCGTACCACGCTCAAGGTAGGATCGGCTTCCACTTCAAAGAAGGTGGTCACATCCATGCCCTGTGCTTTGAGCATTTTTTCGATATCGTCAGAGTAACCGTTGTTGAACAAGAAGCGGTCAGTCACGATCATCGCACGTTTCTTGTCTTCCAAATCACTCAGCGCGATTGGCAAGCTGCCGCGACGGAAGTAGATAGATTTTGGTAGTTTGTGCCACAGCATATTCTCAGCTCGCTTCGCAACAGTTTTCTTGTTCATCAGGTGTTTAGGCCCAACGTTTTCAGAAATCGAGTTACCGCCCCAAGAGCCACAACCCAGTGTGAGTGATGGTGCAACGTTGAAGTTGTACAGGTCACCGATACCACCGTGAGTGGTTGGGATGTTCACCAGAATACGCGCTGTTTTCAGGCGGTCGCCGAAGTACTTGATGCGATCTTGGTTAACGTCTTGGTTGGTGTATAGGCCAGAGGTATGACCGATACCGCCCATTTCTACCATTTTGCATGCCATATCCACGGCGTGCTCGAAGCTTTTCGCACGGAACATACCCAAGGTTGGCGAGAGTTTCTCGTGAGCGAATTCTTCTTCGATGCTGATTTCGAGGCCTTCGCCGATCAGTACCTTGGTGTCAGACGGTACGCTCACACCGGCCATATCGGCAATCTTAGTAGCGGGCTGGCCAACGATATCTGCGTTAAGGTTACCGTTAATCAGGATAACTTTACGCACTTTGTCTGCTTCGGCTTTGCTCAGGACATAAGCTTTGTGAGAAGCAAAACGTTCTTTCACTTCGTCGTACACTTCGTCCATCACGATAACCGCTTGCTCTGATGCACAGACCACACCGTTATCGAAGGTTTTTGACATCAACACAGATGCAACCGCACGTTTGATATCCGCTGTTTCGTCAATCACGACCGGTACGTTACCTGCACCAACACCAATCGCAGGTTTACCTGATGAGTAAGCCGCTTTAACCATGCCTGGACCACCGGTCGCAAGGATCAGGTTGATGTCATCATGCTTCATCAGTGCGTTAGAAAGCTCAACTGAAGGTTGGTCAATCCAGCCGATGATGTCTTTCGGTGCGCCTGCTGCAACCGCTGCTTCCAGCACAAGCTTAGCCGCATCATTGGTTGAGTTTTTCGCACGTGGGTGTGGCGAGAAGATAATACCGTTACGGGTTTTCAAAGAAATCAGTGATTTGAAAATCGCAGTAGAGGTCGGGTTGGTGGTTGGAACGATACCACAGATAAGACCTACAGGCTCAGCGATAGTGATGGTACCGAACTCGTCATTCTCTTCTAGAATGCCGCAGGTTTTCTCATCTTTGTATTTGTTGTAGATAAACTCAGACGCGAAGTGGTTTTTGATTACCTTGTCTTCCAAGATACCCATGCCTGACTCTTCAACAGCTTGTTTGGCCAGAGGGATACGCGCATTGTTCGCGGCAAGCGAGGCTGCACGGAAGATTTTGTCAACTTGCTCCTGTGAGTAGGTGGCAAATTCTTTTTGTGCCTTTTTGACACGCTCAACCATGGCGTTGAGTTCAGCAATATTAGTGACAGGCATAGTCATCTCCTGGTTCATATTTGAAAATCATTTAGTAATTGCTTGCCGCAGCGTTGTTGCGGACTAACCGATGTTTCTGACAGTTAGCGACGCGGTTTGGTGCGTGGCATTTAGTAAATAACTTTCAAAACTGAGTATAAATTTTCACAGCATCAACAACTTGATCTCGATCATTTGTTATCAAATCAATATCAATAATTTCTGCGTTTAATCCCCATTGTTACTGGGTTTATTATTTTTGTAGCACACTGAGTATGTGTCTAATTTTTTCACCAATGCAACATCTAATTTACATTACACCTCAGTGCCAAAGGCGGGTGTTGTATGAAATTTTCAACAAATAGCCGCTAAAGTTGTTATTTATGTCCACGTCACTCGACCCTCAGTATAGTTTGCTGAGAGAAAGTTGCGTGACAGAGATCGCTAACCTGTAGCACATCAAAAAATCCGTTTAAAAAAACGCAATCAGTAAATGCATAAAATGCAAGCTCACGCGGTTGGTTTTTGGGCTGAGCTCGCTATACTGACGCAACCATTAACCCGAGAGAAACTGGACTTCCTCACCGCATCACGAGAGTCGCCATGGCAGCCTTCGACCCCATGATCTTCGTACAGTTTTTTGTCGGGCTTTTTGCCGCTGTTAACCCCATTGGTATCATGCCCGTTTTTGTCACCTTGACCGCCCATCTCGATGAACAAGAACGCAATCGCACCGCGTATACTGCCGCGATCGCCGTCGCTGTCATCTTGATTGTTTCGTTGCTGGCCGGACAAATGTTGTTGGATTTGTTCAGCATCTCGCTGGACTCGTTCCGCGTGGCGGGAGGCATGCTATTACTGAGTATTGCTTTTACCATGATGAACGGGAAGCTCGGCGAAGGTAAGCAAAACAAGCAAGAGCAGTCTGAGTCGATCAGTCGGGAACAAGTCGGTGTAGTGCCGCTGGCGATGCCTTTGCTGGCTGGCCCGGGCGCGATCAGCTCCACCATTGTTTACGGCTCTCAATACCCAGATACGTGGAGCACGCTGACACTGATTGCCACCTTAGTGATCTTTGCCGCCGGCATTTGGGGACTGTTCCGTGTGGGTCCTGCGGTAGTGCGCTTTCTCGGCCAAACGGGTATCAACGTCATTACTCGGATCATGGGCCTTATTCTAGGCTCGTTAGGCATTGAGTTTATTGCCTCAGGAATGCGGGCGTTGTTCCCCGGACTGAGCTAAATGTAATCCGAGCCACAGTTACGTATAACCGGCACGCAGCAAAGGTTGCAGTGCCGGTTTTTTTTCGGCCCAATATCACGGTCATTCATAGCAAGGACCTCTTATGGCCGACGCGCAAAACCGAGTACAACGCTATTTATATACCACCATTTTTGGCACTGACACGCCGCATGGAAAAGCATTTGATATCGCGCTGATCGTGCTGATCCTCGCCTCGATGGTGGTACTGATGCTGGAGTCGATTGCTAGCTTTCACGCTAAGTGGTCCAACTGGTTGTATTGGATTGAGTGGGGCTTTACCGGCATCTTTACCATTGAGTACATACTGCGCCTTTACTGCTCTCCACGTCCCTCTGCTTACGCACGTAGCTTTTATGGTGTAGTCGATTTACTCGCAATTTTGCCGACCTATATCGCGATTTTTATTCCCGGCACTACCTATTTAATGGTCGTACGCCTGCTACGGGTGTTACGCATCTTTCGGGTTCTAAGGTTGATGCGCTTTTTGGAGGACTCCAACATCTTGCTCCGCTCGATGATGCTATCGTCCCGAAAAGTGATGATTTTCTTTTTCTCAGTGGCAATTCTAGTCACTGTGTTCGGCGCACTCATGTATGTGATAGAAGGGCCGGAGAACGGCTTTACCAGTATTCCTTATGCCATCTACTGGGCAATCGTCACCCTCACCACAGTCGGCTATGGTGATATAGTGCCACAAACCGATGTGGGCAAAGCCTTGGCGTCATTCACCATGTTGATGGGCTACTCGATCATTGCCGTGCCTACCGGGATCATCACCGCTGAGATTGGCCAGCAGATGTCACTGCATCGCAACTTAGTAAAGTGTCCGAATTGTTCAAAAAGCGGCCATGAGTCCGATGCGTCATTTTGTAAGCATTGCGGTAGTGAGCTGCCGGAAGCCGACAAACGCGTGGTGACACCCGGACTGTAACAGCTGCTTTGATTTGAATAGCACCGCCACTATCGCGAGTAACACATGAGTGCCAATAAAAGCATGCGATTCGGATAAGAAAAAACGGAGCTTTGGGGCTCCGTTTTTTGGGTGAGTCGTTCGAGGGCGGTATGCTTTGGCTTACTTACGACGCCACGTGGTACCTTGAGGACCGTCTTCTAGCACAATGCCCATCGCGGTGAGCGCATCGCGCGCCGCATCGGCAGCCGCAAAGTCTTTGGCTTTACGAGCGTCATTGCGTGTTTGAATGAGAGCTTCAATTTTTGCCACTTCATCGTCCGCGCCCGCATCGCCTTGCAAGAAGCTATCGGCATCTTGCTCAAGCAAACCAAGAACCGACGCCAATTTACGCATTTGCGCACCCAGTGCGGATGCCGCTGCAATATCATCGCCGCGTAAGCGGTTGATCTCACGCGCCATATCGAATAGTACCGAGTAGGCTTCTGGCGTATTGAAATCATCATCCATCGCCGCTTCAAAGCGTGCCACGTACTCATCGCCACCGGCAGGTGCGGCCTGTGTATCTAAACCACGAAGCGAGGTGTATAGACGCTCAAGTGCTGAACGGGCTTGATTGAGGTTTTCATCGCTGTAATTGAGCTGGCTACGATAGTGACCAGACAGCAAGAAGTAGCGTACGGTTTCAGCATCGTAGTGCGCCAACACGTCGCGGATAGTAAAGAAGTTCCCCAAAGATTTGGACATCTTTTCACGGTCAACCATCACCATGCCACTGTGCATCCACGTATTCACATACTGGGTGTTGTGCGCGCAGCAAGACTGTGCAATTTCATTCTCGTGGTGAGGGAACTGCAAGTCAGAGCCGCCGCCGTGAATATCAAAGTGATCACCTAAAATCGCAGAATTCATCGCTGAACACTCGATGTGCCAACCCGGACGACCGGCTCCCCATGGCGACTCCCAAGTTGGTTCGCCCGGTTTAGACATTTTCCATAACACAAAATCGAGAGGGCTACGCTTCGCCGCTTCGACATCCACACGGGCACCGGCCTGCAGTTGTTCAAGATCTTGCTTGGATAGCTTGCCGTAATCGTCAAATTTCGCGACTTCAAACATCACATCGCCATTGTCTGCAACGTAAGCAAAGCCTCGCTCAATCAACTTTTCGACTAGCGCGATAATTTCATCAATGTAGTCGGTGGCGCGCGGTTCGATATCGGGACGTGCCATGTTGAGCGCATCAAAGTCTTGATGCATTTCACTGATCAAACGCTCAGTCAGTGACTCACAGCTTTCGCCGTTTTCCGCCGCACGTTTGATAATTTTATCGTCGATGTCGGTAATATTGCGGACAAACGTTAAGTCATAACCACGATGGCGCAAATAACGTGAGATCATGTCAAACGCCACGAAAGTACGCCCATGACCGATATGACAAAGATCGTAAATGGTCACCCCACAGACATACATGCCGATTTTTCCCGGCATGATGGGTTGAAAGATCTCTTTCTCTCGCGTCAATGAGTTGTATATCTTTAACGTGTTAGTTGGCGTCGACATAGTGGTTTTGGTTACTCGTTACGATAGTGACAAAATTAGAATGAATGGACTATTACACCTTTTATACCTGCTTGACGCAAGCACGACAGACACGCAACAGGCTGTCTTGCCCGAATTGTTGTCTACGATCTCACTCACATCTCGTTACTAAAAACTGTCATGAGTGGTTGAGCTGATGGATAAGATCGCTTAGCTTCTTGTAAAGAATCTTTACCGATAAATAAACCACGGTATTTTCATGACACGAACAACTAAGCAACGCCAAGTCGCCCAGCCGCCAGCCACCTCGTCTTCAGCTGAGTTCGGTTCGCCCGATAAAGTCGATGTAATTTTGTCTCAGTGGCATCAAGAGCGCCCTGATATCGACCCGTCTCCGATGGCCATTACCGGGCGGTTGGCGCGTGTGGTAGGGCATATCAATCCGCGCCTTCAGCAGGTGTTCAGCCAATTCAACTTAAACCCGGGGGAGTTTGATGTCCTCGCAACGCTGCGCCGTTCAGGCAAACCGCACACGCTTACCCCCAACCAGCTGCTGCAATCGCTGATGCTCACCTCAGGTGCAATGACCAATCGGATTGATCGCCTTGAGCAGAAAGGGTTGGTTGCACGCAGTCCAGATCCCAATGACCGCCGTGGGGTTTATGTCTCATTGACCGACACTGGACTGCAATTAATTGATAACGCAGTGGTGGCGCACACCGATAACTTACACAAAATGTTGAGCCCGTTGAGTCAAGCACAACAAGACCAATTGTCCAGCCTTTTGAAGACCTTGCTGCATCATTTTGAACCAGAGAATATGGATTAATTCGGCTTGTATCACGGATCGAGCTTGATCAGAGACGTTGTTAGGCTAAAATCTTGGCTCCTTATAGCCAAGCCAATGACAGGATTACATCATGGTGACTCTTCATACCACGTTCGGTGACATCAAATTACGCATGTTTGCGGACGAAGCACCGGCTACGGTCGAGAACTTTTTACAATACTGCCGTGACGGCTTTTACGACGGAACCCTGTTCCACCGCGTGATTGACGGATTTATGGTCCAAGGCGGTGGCATGGCCTCTGGCATGGAAGAAAAGCCAACCCGCGCACCAATTAAGAATGAAGCGGATAACGGCTTAAGTAACCGTACTGGCATGCTTGCGATGGCGCGCACCATGGAGCCGCACTCAGCAAGCTCGCAATTTTTCATCAACGTTAATGACAACCTGTTCCTCGATCACAAAGCTAAAACGCCAGATGGCTGGGGCTACTGTGTATTCGCAGAAGTGGTTGATGGCATGGACGTAGTGAACAAAATCAAAGGCGTTGCCACCGGTAACTGGGGTTATGTCCACCAAGACGTGCCGGTTGAAGAAGTCTTGATCGATAGCGTGACTATCGAAGACTAAGCCGCACTCGTCAACAAGGGTAGCTCAGGCTACCCTTTCTTTTATTACCATCATAAAGCCAACGCATGCCACATACCCTCTTTATTGCCGATCTCCATTTAAGCCCAACGCGGCCAGATATTACCGACTGCTTTGAACGTTTTATGCAGCAGGAAGTGATAGATGCCGACGCGCTCTATGTACTCGGGGACTTATTCGAAGCATGGATTGGTGATGATGATAACAGCCCGTTTCACCAACAAATTAAAGCGGCGTTTTCTGCGGTGACGGAGCGCGGCGTGCCGGTATATTTTATTCATGGCAATCGCGATTTTTTGATTGGTCAACGCTTTGCTATGGAAACCGGCGTAACCCTGTTAAACGAGCTCGAGTGCATCGATTTATATGGCACCCCTACCCTGATCTTACACGGGGATACCTTGTGTTTAGAGGATGTTGACTATCAAGCGTTTCGCCGCAAAGTCCACCAGCCTTGGTTGCAGCGACTCTTTTTGTGCTTGCCGCTAACATGGCGCCGTAAGATTGCGGCCAAAATGCGCGCAGGCAGTGCCAATGCCAACCAGCAAAAGTCATCCACCATCATGGATGTGACGCCACAAGAAGTGCAGCGCCAGTTGGATAAAGCGGGAGTCACTAACATGATTCACGGCCATACTCACCGCCCTCATATTCATCAGTGGCACCAACATGGCACCGCGTACCAACGGATTGTGTTAGGCGACTGGTATGATCACGGTTCTGTCTTGATGTGTAGTGCCCAAGGGTGTGACTTACAAACCCGCAACTTTATCCATCGTTAAGCCATTCAGCCTATTGTTAAGAGAAAGCTATGCAAACTGACTTATGCCCTTGTTGCAGCCATAAAACCTATCAAGACTGTTGCGCGCCAATTCATCAAAACCCTGCCAATGCTATCCATCCGGAGCAATTGATGCGCGCTCGTTATAGTGCACACCCCAAAGGCTTGGTGGATTTTATTGTTGCGACCTATCACAGTGAATGTGGCGCCGAATCGTTTCGTGAAGATATTGCAACCATGACTCAACATCAGTGGCAATCTCTCGAAGTACTCGATAGCGAGGTGCTGCAGCAAGGTGAACTTGGCTTTGTGACATTCAAAGCGCACTTTATTGCCGACGGTGATCCTCAGTGTCTGTACGAGCGCTCTCGTTTTGTCAAAGAAACGATCGATGGACAGCTTCAGTGGCGATATATCGATGGTGTCTTCCCCGGCCATGTCAAAGCGGGACGCAATGACCCCTGCCCGTGTGGCAGCGGACGCAAATTTAAAAAGTGTTGTGGCTAACTCACCCTAAGTTGCTCAAAAAACAATCAAGTTTTGCGTTCTCTGGTCGATACTTTAGTTAAGACGCTAGGAGGACGCACTATGAATTGGCTTGGCAACCTAAGTCCTGTGTACCGAAAGCCCTCTTCACCACCCACCAAAGTTTGGGCGATTAAGAAACAGGCCAGCATTGAAGAGCGCAAACAACGCCGCTTGGATGACCCATCAGATCATGATGCGTCACCACAAGCTGAAAAAGAGAACGCGCCACGCAAAAAAGATGATGGCTCGCTGGATGTCTACGTATAGACGCGACCGTTTGATTCGGTGTCACTGCTTGCCGCTGTAGGCGGTGAAAAAATCTCCACATGGGGAGTTGCAATCTAAGCTCACTTTGATATTGTCGAAAAGAGACGAGATTGACCAACGTAAATGGACATAAAAAAATGACTTCAACGCTAATGACAATGCATCACCACCATCATCCTGACTAGTCTTTCGGGAGGAATGGTTTCGACTGGAAGACGAGTAAAAAGCGCTTCCGTCGGTCATTAGCCAGCTAACAGATTCAGACCCTCGGGAGCACCGTCTTCCGAGGGTTTTTTCTTTTTTAGCTTTTCATTTTTAGACAAGGAAGCACACATGCAAACACAACGCCTACGTATCGCCATCCAAAAAAAGGGGCGCCTCGCCAAAGAATGCCAAGAGCTGCTTAAACGCTGCGGGGTAAAAATCAATTACACCGGTGAGCGTTTAGTGGTCCACGCCGAAAACATGCCTCTCGATCTGCTGCTGGTCCGTGACGATGATATCCCGGGCCTTATCATGGACGGCGTGGTTGATTTAGGGGTAATTGGCGAAAACGAGTTAGAGGAGGTACGCCTTGAGCGCATCAAACTGGGAGAGCCCAGCCAGTATCAGCTGCTGCGTCGCCTCGACTTTGGCGGCTGCCGCCTCTCCATCGCCCTCGATAAAGACCAAAGCTATAACGGCCCACAAGATCTGGCCAACCAACGCATTGCTACCACCTACCCCAACATCCTCAAAGCCTATATGGACAAACAAGGTGTGAGCTTTAGCACCTGTATGCTCAATGGCTCCGTCGAAGTCGCGCCGCGTGCCGGGCTTGCCGATGCGATTTGTGACTTAGTCTCAACCGGTGCCACCTTAGAAGCCAATGGCTTGAAAGAAGCCGAAGTCATATTCCGCTCAAAAGCGGTATTGATCCAGCGTGAAGGCAGCTTCAGTGAAGAGAAAACCGCATTGATTGAACGCTTGCTCACCCGCATGCAAGGTGTCATCCAAGCTAAAGAGTCCAAATACATCATGCTCCACGCGCCAAACGACACCCTAGAGCAAGTGGTCGAATTACTCCCCGGCGCGGAAGATCCCACCATCTTGCCGTTGGCTCACGAGAAAAACCGTGTTGCTGTGCACCTTGTGAGCACCGAGAATCTGTTCTGGGAAACCATGGAAAAATTAAAGCAGTTGGGCGCAAGCTCAATTTTGGTCCTGCCGATTGAAAAGATGATGGAGTAAATCACGATGCGTACTGTGGTCTGGAAATCACTCGGAGAGTCACAAAAAGAAGGCTTAATGCGCCGCCCTGCAATCACAACCGGCGCCCAAACCCAAGCGAGCGTCGCGGAGATCATCGCCGATGTCCGTGAGCGAGGAGATGAAAGCTTAAAAGCATTGACCCAAAAGTTTGATGGTGTCGAACTGGATAGCATCAAACTCGACAAAGCGACTTTGGCCGACGCTGAAGCGCGCTTGGATGAAGATATCAAGCTATCCCTGCGCCAAGCCTACGATAACATCAGTACCTTTCACCGTGCGCAAAAAGCGCAGCCATTGAAAGTCGAAACCATGCCGGGGGTGGTGTGCGAATCCATCACTCGCCCGATTAACCGCGTGGGGCTGTATATTCCTGGCGGTAGCGCGCCCTTGCCCTCGACCGTATTGATGCTGGGCGTACCCGCGCAAATTGCAGGCTGCCGTAAAGTGGTGCTGTGTACCCCACCGCCGGTAGCCGATGAGATTTTATACTGTGCCAAACTGTGCGAGATTGATGAAATCTATACTCTGGGCGGCGCACAGGCGGTGGCGGCGATGGCCTTTGGCACTCAAAGCGTAACCAAGGTGGATAAAATCTTTGGCCCGGGTAATGCCTATGTCACCGAAGCCAAACGTCAAGTGAGCCTTGCTGCCAATGGTGCGGCCATGGATATGCCTGCCGGCCCCTCGGAAGTGTTAGTGATTGCCGATGCCGGCGCGGATCCAGACTTTGTTGCCGCCGATTTACTCAGCCAAGCGGAGCACGGCCCCGATTCGCAAGTGGTGCTGGTGACGCCTGCGCCCGAGATGGCAGAGAAAGTGGCAGATGCAGTGCAGCAACAATTAACGACGTTAAGCCGTGCAGAGATTGCCAAGCAAGCGCTGGGCAGCAGTGTAATTATTATTGCCGACACCCTCACTCAGTGCGTGTCGATTTCTAACCGCTATGGACCGGAGCACTTGATTGTGCAAACTCAACAGCCAAGAGATTTATTACCCCTATTGGATAATGCTGGCTCGATTTTCTTGGGCGCATACTCGCCCGAGTCAGTGGGTGATTACGCCTCTGGCACCAATCACGTGCTCCCCACTTATGGTTATACGCGCACCTACAGCAGCCTTGGGCTGGCCGACTTTTCCAAGCGAATGACAGTGCAACAGCTTAGTGACACCGGTTTGCAAGCACTGGGCCCAACAGTGATGCGTATTGCCGAAGCAGAAGGCTTGGATGCACACCGCCAAGCGGTCGAAATTCGTCTCACTAAACTACAACAAACTCAAGCCTCAGAGGACCCGTTAGCATGAGCATCGAAAAACTCGCCCGTGAGCAAGTACAAGCGCTTACTCCCTATCAGTCAGCCCGCCGTATCGGCGGTAGCGGGGATGTCTGGCTCAATGCCAACGAGTCACCCTTTGACAACGCTTACACCGTAAGCGGTCAGGGACTCAATCGCTACTCCAGCTGCCAGCCGGTATCATTGATTAATGCCTATGCGGATTATGCAGGCGTCGAAACGAACCAAGTCATCACCACTCGTGGCGCCGATGAAGGGATTGATTTGTTGCTGCGTGCCTTTTGCGAGCCAAACCAAGATAGTGTGCTGATTTGTCCACCTACCTATGGCATGTATGCGGTCAGTGCGGAAAATCAAGGGATCGCCACCACCCAAGTGCCGCTCACCGCCGACTGGCAGCTGGACATGGCAGGGATTGATAGCGCATTGGAGGCAGATGCCAACATCAAGCTTATCTTCGTGTGTAGCCCCAATAATCCGACCGGCAATCTGATTAACCGCGACGATATTGAAGCGCTACTCACCCACACTCAAGGTCGCGCGATTGTGGTGTTGGATGAAGCCTATATCGAATTTAGTCCAGAAGCGACCTGCACCGATTTGCTCGCACGCTTTGAGAATCTGGCTATTCTGCGCACCCTATCCAAAGCGTTTGCCCTAGCAGGACTGCGTTGCGGGTTTACCCTCGCCAGCCCCGCGATTATTAACTTGATGCTTAAGGTGATCCCGCCGTATCCCGTTCCGGTCCCCGTGGCAGAGATTGCCGAGCAAGCGCTCTCCGAGGCCGGTTTGGCGCGGATGAAATATCAGGTTTTGGACTTAACCGCCAACCGTGCCTACCTGCAAGCCGGCCTTAGTATGCTGCCCGGCGTTGAAGTGCACCCGGGTTTTGGTAACTATCTGCTCATCACGCTGGATGACGCCGACGCAGTGTTTGAACGTTTAGGGCGTGCAGGCATGATTGTGCGCCAGACCGCCGTGACCAACAGCTTGCGCATCAGTATTGGCAACCGTGACGAATGTGAAAAAGTGCTGGCCTTTATCCGCCAGCAACTCAGTGAATAAGGACAACCACTGTGAAAAACAAGATTTTATTTATTGACCGTGATGGCACCTTGATTGTGGAGCCGCCTGAAGACTATCAAGTGGATCGCCTCGATAAATTGGCGCTTGAACCAGGCGTGATCCCCGCGTTGCTGAGCCTGCAAGCGGCGGGTTACACCTTGGTGATGGTGAGCAATCAAGACGGCTTAGGGACCGAGAGCTTCCCGCAAGCGGACTTTGATGCGCCACACAACATGATGATGGCGCTGTTTCGCTCACAAGGGATCCATTTTGAAGACGTACTGATTTGCCCGCACTTTGACAGCGATGACTGTAGCTGTCGCAAGCCCAAATTAGGCTTGGTGAAAGACTACCTACAGCAAGGTCGGATTGATTTCGCCCAATCGGCTGTGATTGGCGATCGCGACACCGATATCACCTTAGCGAACAATATGGCGCTACAAGGCATCAAATACCAACGTGACGTGATGGGCTGGCCACAGATTGTCGAGCGTCTCACCCAGCAGCCGCGACTGGCCAGCGTCACTCGCACCACCAAAGAAACCGATATTCAGGTGGATGTTAACCTGGATAAGAGTGGCGGCAGTCGCATTGCAACTGGACTGGGCTTTTTTGACCACATGTTGGATCAAATCGCCACCCACGGCGGCTTTCAGCTCAACGTTCGCGTTAAAGGCGATTTGCACATCGACGACCACCACACCATTGAAGATACCGCCCTCGCGTTGGGCGCGGCACTCAAACGGGCGCTGGGAGATAAACGCGGTATTGGCCGCTTTGGCTTTAGCCTGCCGATGGATGAATGCTTGGCGCAATGTGCATTGGATTTGTCCGGACGCCCCTATTTAAAATTTGAAGCCAGCTTCCCACAGCCACAAGTGGGCGATATGTCGACCGAGATGGTGGGACACTTCTTCCGCTCATTGACCGACACCTTGGCCTGTACCCTACACCTGACGGTGTCGGGCGAAAACACCCACCACTTGGTGGAAAGTTTGTTCAAAGCCTTTGGCCGCACCTTGCGTCAAGCCATCAAGGTCGAGGGCGACGCCCTGCCAAGCAGTAAAGGAGTACTGTAATGCGCAAACAGACTGTCATTATCGATACCGGCTGCGCAAACGTGTCCTCGGTACGCTTTGCTGTTGAGCGTTTGGGGTATCAGGCCACACTAAGCCGCAATCCGGACGTGGTGCTAGGGGCGGATAAGCTCTTTTTGCCCGGTGTCGGCACGGCCAGCGAAGCGATGAAAAACCTGACCGAACGTGGCTTGGTGGATTTGGTTAAGCAAGTGGAGCAACCGCTGCTGGGGATTTGTCTTGGCATGCAAATGCTAGGCACTTACTCGGATGAAGGCGACAGCCCGGTCGAGTGCCTCGGCCACATCCCCGCCCCCACCAAACTGATGGATACCGCGGGGCAGCCTCTGCCTCATATGGGTTGGAACCGGGTTGCCACCGTTAATGACCATCCTCTGTTCGATGGCATTGTCGCGGGTAGTCATTTTTACTTTGTCCACAGTTACGCGATGCCGGTCGGCGATTACACCTTGGCACAATGTCATTATGGCCATGCGTTCAGTGCGGCTATCAATCAAGGCAACTACTACGGCGTTCAGTTTCACCCTGAGCGCTCGGGCAAAGTGGGCGCGCGTTTGATTCAGAATTTTTTGGAGATGTAAGCAAGGATGATTATACCAGCACTCGACTTGATAGACGGCCAAGTGGTGCGCCTTTATCAAGGGGATTATCAGCAAAAAACCGACTACGGTTTTGACCCGCGTGAGCAGTTTGCACGTTACCATCAAGCGGGGGCAGATTGGTTGCACCTCGTGGATTTAACCGGCGCTAAAGATCCGACCGCACGTCAGGTCGACTTAATCACCGAGATTTTGCAATCAACGCCCGCCAATATCCAAATTGGCGGTGGTGTGCGCACTGAAATGGACGTGATTGAGCTGCTGAATACCGGCGCGCAGCGCGTGGTAATCGGCTCCACCGCGGTCAAATCCCCCGATTTAGTCAAAGGCTGGATGCAAACCTACGGCCCTGACCGCATTGTATTGGCACTCGACATTCATATCGACAGCGACGGGACGCGACGCGTGGCGGTGTCCGGCTGGCAACAAGACTCTGGCGTCACCATTGAAGCGCTACTCGACGATTATTTGTCCGTCGGGCTAAAGCATGTGCTGTGCACCGATATCTCCCGCGATGGCACCTTACAAGGCAGCAATGTGGCGCTCTACCGCGACTTGTGTCAGCGCTATCCGAGCATTGCGTTTCAATCATCAGGCGGCATTGGCCGTCTCGAGGACATTCGCGCCTTACGCAACACTGGCGTCGCAGGCGTGATCATCGGCCGCGCCCTACTGGAAGGCAACTTTAGCGCAGAGGAGGCGATCGCATGCTGGCAAAACGGATAATTCCTTGTTTGGACGTCCGCGACGGACAAGTGGTCAAAGGCGTGCAATTTCGCAATCACGAAATCATCGGCGATATCGTCCCGCTCGCCAAACGCTACGCCGAAGAAGGTGCTGACGAGTTGGTGTTTTATGACATCACCGCCTCCAGTGACAGCCGGGTGGTCGATAAAAGCTGGGTCAGTCGCGTCGCGGAAGTAATTGATATCCCCTTTTGCGTCGCCGGTGGAATTAAATCCGAAGCCGATGCCCAACAAATCTTGGAATTCGGCGCGGATAAGATATCCATTAATTCACCCGCCTTGGCCGACCCGAGCTTGATCACTCGGCTGGCCAATAAGTTTGGCGTGCAGTGCGTGGTGGTCGGGATTGATTCTTTCTTCGATGAAGCGACCGGGCAATATCAGGTCTATCAATTTACCGGCGATGAAAGCCGTACTCAGGCCACGCCTTGGCAAACCGCTGCCTGGGTTGAGGAAGTCCAACAGCGAGGCGCGGGCGAAATCGTACTCAATATGATGAACCGCGATGGCGTGCGCCAAGGCTATGACTTAACCCAACTCAAAATGGTAAGAGAGCGCTGTCAGGTGCCCCTGATCGCCTCCGGCGGTGCGGGGGAAATTTCGCATTTCGCCGACGCCTTTTTACAAGCGAATGTCGATGGCGCACTGGCCGCCTCGGTGTTTCACAAGCAAATCATCGCAATAAGCGAATTAAAACAAGCACTAAAGCAACAAGGGATCGAGGTAAGAGTATGACGGCGACGTGGGTAGAACGTATCGATTGGGAGAAAAACGCCGGCTTGGTGCCTGCGATTATCCAACACAGCGATAGCGGCCAAGTATTGATGCTGGGCTACATGAATGCCGATGCACTGAACGCGACGCTCGAAACCGGTCGCGTCACCTTTTGGTCGCGCAGTAAATCGCGTCTTTGGGTAAAAGGCGAAAGCTCCGGCCATGTATTAAGCCTTGAGCACATTGCACTCGATTGCGATCAAGACACCTTGTTGGTCACGGCAACGCCTCACGGGCCCACCTGTCACCTCGGCACGACCACCTGCTTTGACAGTGACAATAAACCACCACACACCGGCCCCGGCTTTTTATCGAGCCTAGAGCAAGTGCTTGCCAGCCGCAAAGACGCCGCGCCTGATGACTCTTACACCGCAAGCTTATTTGCCAAAGGCACTAAGCGTATCGCGCAAAAAGTGGGGGAAGAAGGGGTCGAAGTCGCCCTCGCTGCCACGGCAGGCGATAAAGCCGAGCTATTAAACGAAAGCGCCGATTTGCTCTATCACCTGTTGGTATTGCTGCAAGACCAAGAGCTTAGCCTCCATCAAGTGACCGAAGTCCTCGCCTCTCGCCATCAAGGCTAACGCCCACGCACGTTAGCGTAAACAAGGCCCCTTCAAAGCGCCGCCCACATGCGGCGCTTTTTAAGTTGTGCTCGGTTGATTAAAACGGCGCTGTTTCCTAAATCATTGAACTTATTACTCTAGCGGCGATCAGACCATCAAAGCGTCAAGGTCGGTCACAGGGGAAAGGCATTAAACCGGTCATTCCACCGCACAGCAATGCGGGTTACTGGGGGCGCAATGCAGCCGTCAACGCCTTGAAATCCGGTGACTTGGAATAATAGAAACGAGAAGCGGGTTATCACCAGCGCTCTCTGTCAGAAATAGGGATGTCTCAATACAAAAAGTTACTCAGCCCTCAGCTGACACTAAGTGATTACACTGCCCAAGTTGGCGAGGCATTGGCCAACATGAAAGTGGTGAACAAAGTCAATCAACTCGATATGCCTGTTAGTTACCGAGTTGATTAATGGGAGTAATTCCTGTGGGAACAGTGTGTTAGCTGAATGATTTCATCAACATCGCCTGTTGACTGTCTCATGTTATATAACATTTTTAGCTCGCAGTATTATGTAAATTACATGTTTATTTATTCAATATTCGGGTATTGTTGGTCGAAAAGTTTTGGTTTGGAAATGTTCGAGATTGTTGATTAATGTAATGTACTAAACATAGAGAAATATAACCTCACACAAAATAATAAACTTGTTACCAGGAGCTATTGACCTTTCTATCTGGCTTTTACACCACTTTGTGGGGAATTTATACAAAGAAGAGATTTTGACGTGTAGCTAGCCTATATGAAAAGCCGATAACGCAGTAGAAATGAATCACGAAAAATCAACAGCTCCTAGCTATAAAAATAAAACTATAAAGGAAAGATATTTTATGAGGAAAAGGAAACTCCTCTTACTATTATTAACTTTTGTAACATCTTATTCTGCTAACGCTGAAAATGATGATTTACTTTGGCCTGCCACTAACTTTAGTGGTTATGTTTTTAGTGACTTCAACTCCGGTTCCGGCAACAGTCAGCGCGGACTGGCAGTTGGGGAAATCTAGAAATAGGTGGATATTCTATTGGTGCTGGCTTGCCCCCAGACTATAGCGATTTTGGCTTGCTCGTAGAAGGAGATGCTAACTTTAGGTCAGGTCGCCTTTATCAAGGGAAAATACGTATTGAAGGCGACGCTAGCGGTGTTAGTAGTTCAGTTATTGCTGGCTTTCCTGATGGTATTAGCATTGAAAATATAGCTCTTGAAAACTCCATACTCTCGTCGAAAGAATACTACCAGGAAATATCAAGGCAGCTTGCTGCTGCCAAAGTAACTGGTGAGTCAATATATCAGTGGGGCGGGTTGTACCTAGAAGGTGATTGCGCATCTCCGGTTCAAGTATTTAATATTGATGGTTCCCAATTCCAATCTGCTCATACCTTTGAGTTTAGCTGCCTTCCCCCGGAATCGACCATTATTATTAACATGCTTGGCGACAGCACGAAATTTAATCGTGTACAGAATAAAAGTATGTCATCTCTTGCCGCTCACAGAGAAAGAGTACTTTTCAACTTCCCTGATTCCAGTGAGCTGAATTTTGCGGGAATAAAAATTGAGGGTCATGTGTTGGCTCCTAATGCAAATATTAACGCACCACATGGGGATTTGATGGGAACTGTGATAGCAAATCAGTGGATTGGATCAATGCACTTGGGCGGGGAGTTATTTAAAGGAGACTTGACCACTTTAGTCAGTTTCAATGAACCACCGGTGATTGAGTCAACACCGGTCACTCAAGTTACTTGGCCCGATGAATATCAATATATTGTCGTGGCCACAGAACCTGATCAGGATCCAATTACGTACTCGTTGGCGCAGTCACCTAATAGTATGGTGATCAATCCAATCACTGGAGTGATTTCTTGGGTTACAACAGACATTCCAGCGTCTTCTTTTGGTGAGTTTCTAGTCGAAGTGATTGCGACTGATGATAAAGGGGAGTTTGACAGTCAGACTTTTGCAGTGAGATTAGATGCACCATCCAATTATGCTCCTGAAATCACGTCAACGCCTATTACAGAAAGCACCATAGATACTCCGTATAGCTACACTGTCTCCGCTATAGATTTAGACGGAGATGTACTTTCATTCCGTTTGGATAATGCGCCCAAAAACATGCTAATCGACGCTGAAACAGGATTGATTACATGGCCCATTTCTAACGGAGACACAGGTAGTCACCTTGTTAAAGTCGTTGTTAGCGATGGTAAAGCTGAAGATAGCCAAAGCTTCAATGTTAACGTTACTGCGCCGGGTAACAATGCACCTGTTATCGTGTCTGCACCTATTTCTGAGGCTGTGCTGCAAGAGCTTTACCTCTATCAGGTTGTCGCGATAGATGAAGAATCTCATCCTCTGACGTTCGAACTGTTAGACGCACCTGTGGGAATGGTTATTGATACGGATACTGGTCTTATTACCTGGAAGCCGGAAAGCTTAGAACCAGCGACGACAGTACGTGTTCAGGTTAGAGATGCTCCGGGGTTAACTGATAATCAGCAATACCAGTTAACCGTTGTTTCGATGGCCAATGAACCGCCACAGATTACTTCACTACCCGTTGAAGTAGTTGCTAAAGAGCAGCCTTATCATTACCAGGTTACAGCTACAGACGACAAAGATACACAACTACATTTCAGTCTGGTGCATGGTCATAAAGACATAACGATTGACCCTATTACTGGAGAAGTGCAGTGGCAGAATGTCTTATTGCCACCTCAGGGGTTTGAGCAAACTAACCAGCAATGCAAAATTATTCAGGGCACGACAACTCGCTTGAGCGGTAGCGCAGATGTTTTTGTCGTGGTGGATGAATCTGGCTCTATGTCCGGAGAGCACAACTGGCTCAAAGACTTGGTGCCGTCATTGGAAGCAGGACTAGTTGGTGCGGGCGTAGGTAAAGAAACGGATAAGAACCTTTATGGTCTGGTTGGATATGAACGCAGCCCCCGCTATCTGGTGGTTGATGGGGAAAAAATGGTTGAGTCAGCCAGTTTTAGCCGTTTAGCGGCGCAATTAAGACTCTATGGTGGTACCGAAGATGGCTATCGCGCCATGAAAGGAACGCTGGAAACCTACCCATTAAGAACGGACTCTGCGAAGAACTTAATCCTTGTTACAGATGAAGACAGAGATGTCACCCTATCTTGGTCTTACCAACAGATGTTGGAACAACTCAAGTCAACCGAAACCTTACTCAATGCTGTCATTAATTCATCGTTCAGATGTGACGATGGCAGTTCTGCAATGGGGATGACTGCTGAAGGAATAGGTTTTGTAGCCGATGGCAGTGGCAGTTACTACACCTGTAGTGGAACACGGGCTGTAAGCGGTTCTGGCGCCAGTATAAAAGATTACGTGAACCTTGCTATTGAAAGCGGGGGAGCAGCCTGGGACCTTAACTTCCTGCGAAGTGGTGGACTTAGAGCGAAGTCTTTCTCCGAAGCGATTGTTGATATCAAGATTAAAGAGATCATAGATCAACTCCCTCCTATTTATCAGGCCGACTTACAAGTTAATCAGATAACGCTTTCAGAAAGCAAGAGTGGATTGGTAGATGTAGCTGCGACGTTGAACAACCGCGGACTAGCAGACACAACCCATCCTTTTGCTGTCGCTTTCTATAGTCAAGGTGTTTTTATTGGGCAGGTTGATGTTCAAAACACCGCTGCCGAAAGTAATCAGCAATTGGTGTTAAAAGATATACCAGAAAGCGCCTTGGGTGATGACATTGAAACCATCGTTGTGAGCGGAAATGAGGAGTGCCTGACCGATAATAATACAACTCGTGCTGCAATAGCCAAAGTTAAAGTGACGGATAGCCAGTCAGCAGAAGCAACCCAATGGTTTGCGGTTAACGTGGCGGAGATCAATGAGTCTCCGGTCATTGAACCTGTCCCTCCAGTTGTGCTTGAGGTAGGTGAGAAGTTCCAATTGGCGTTGAACGTTTCAGATCCGAATGTTGGGGATGATCTTTCATTCGCTCTTATTGATGCACCTGCCGGCATGCGTGTTAACAGTACCAGTGGTGTTGTTACGTGGCAGCCAACGCAATCTGACGTTGGACTACTGGTGGCTGAAGTTGCAGTGCAAGATCTCGCGGGGCTGCAGTCGACAACATTGCTTTCATTTGATGTTCTCGATTTCCTACGAGCACCAATAATTATCAGTGAGCCGTTGCTACAAGCTCAGGTAGGCGCAAGTTACTACTATCAGGTGGTAGCAGAAAGTGATCGAAACGCTCACCTTACCTACCAGCTCATAGAGTCTCCTGAGGGAATGATCATTGATCCGAACACAGGAGAAATCAGCTGGCGTCCGAATCAAGTGAGCGGAGATGGCGGACACAGTGTCATTGTTGAAGTTATCGACGATAAAAAACTAGCGGCCATTCAGTCCTTTGTTATCTCAGCGGTAACAACTGGAAGCGCGCCTGAATTTACCAGTACGCCGACGACGTATTTACAACTCGGTGAAATGTTTACCTATCAGGTGCAAGTTTCGGATGGCTTGGGTAAACCGGTTGAAGTCAGTCTGAAAACTCACCCTGAAGGAATGACCCTTGATGCCAACAACTTGGTACTGTGGCAGCCGAGTCAAACAGGGACTTATGCTGTTAGGATTGCAGCGAGAAGTGCCGGGGGACTCGTCACAACTCAGAGCTTCGATGTACAGGTAGCTGAAACCGCAAATCAACCACCGCTCATCGCAAGCCAACCAAGCTGGCAAGTTCAGGGTAATAGGGACTTGCACTATCAGGTATTGGCTTCAGATCCTGAAGGTGAATCGCTGTCATATCTGTTAATGGAATCACCTGCTGGAATGGTTATTGAAACTGATGGTTTAGTCATTTGGCCAGCCAGTATGCAACTTGACGGAAAATTCAGCGTTCGTATCCGAGTCGCTGATCAGTCAGGCGTCTTTGCAGAACAAAGCTTTACCTTTAGTTACTATCCGAGCAATGCTGCACCGGAGTTTACAAGTAGTCCAACAGGTATTGCAGCAATAGATACCCCCTATAAGTACTTGGTATCTGCTAAGGACCCAAATGGTGACCCAGTATCGTTCTCGTTGGTCTCAGCTCCTGAAGGGGCAGTATTAAATGTGTCAAATGAAATCGAATGGACGCCAAATGCTTCCCAGGTGGGCACGCACACCTTTGTTATTGTTGCGGAAGACCCACTTGGAATGCAAAGTACACAAAGCTTCAATGTTACTGTTCGCGAAGTGTTGAATAACGCTTACCCTGTCATTACATCCGTTCCGCTACTTGAAGCCTTTGTGGGGACCAGTTATCAGGACCTTATTATTGCAGCGGATCCTGATGGCGATGCCCTAACTTATCGCTTAATTGAAGCGCCAGCAGGAATGACAGTATCAGGAAACGGGACGGTAACCTGGCTTCCTGAAATCAACCAGAAGGGAAGTAATCCCGTTATTTTAAGGGTTTATGATAACTATGGTGCGTATGCGGAGCAAATGTACAACATCCGTGTAAATAGCGGAAACGAACCGGTAATAACGAGCTCCCCTGTTCTATCAGCGTATAACGGGATGGATTATACGTACCAGTTGAAAGTCTTTGATCTCGATAATGATCCTTTACGTTACCAGCTTGACGAAGGCCCAGTGGGGATGGCAGTAAGTAACTCTGGCGCTCTTTTCTGGAATGTCACTGAAAACGATGTCGGTGATCATTACGTAAGTATTTCGGTGTTTGACTCCGTGGGGAACAGTGATACTCAGAAGTTCAATCTAACAGTTAAATATCTGGGAGAAAGCCAACCGCCAGTGGTGACAAGCCTGCCCAAACTTAGCGCACGAACTGAGTCTGTTTACCTTTATCAGGTTGTTGCGAGTGACCCTGATGGCGATGCATTGCGTTATCGCCTGCTAAGCGCGCCAGAAGGGATGAGTATCAGTCAATTTGGGCTCGTTCAATGGCTGGCAAACAACAAGCAGATTGGGTTGCAGGATGTGGAGCTGGAAGTGAGTGACTTAACTGGGAAGTCTGTCACCCAACGTTTCGCGATAGAAGTAACAGCACCGGGTGAATTCAACCGCCGTATTTGTCGCGCACCTTTGCAGTAACCACCGGAATATAGGGATATAAATATGAAATCTAGTAATATTGCGCTTGAGTTCTGGCGAAATACCAGAGGCTTTCTCCCGATGGTAGCCTTAACTATGACGATGCTTTACCTGTTTGTCTTCTACTCGCCTTCTGCGGTGGCGATGCTCGCGGCAAAAGAGCATTATGAAAATAGGGATGTGAGCATCGAATTGATGAACAGTGTCGAGGCATTGCGTCAAAATACTTCCAAATACCTTGCCAGTTTTACTGGCAAGGTAGGTGATGACAAGTTAGCAGAGCCAAACGAGATGCGTGTGGCATTAGCTGAAAAGTTTCAACGTTATGTTTCGCATTCCGTCAACATCATCGCTAATCAAAAGGTTGAAGCTGAACATGCATTGCGAAAGCAGCTCAGTGAGGCCGTAAAGAAAAGTGATGCCCAGCAAGTCAAGTTGATCAGCGATCAACTGTCTATGATGTTTAAGCATTATCATTCGATGATCTTAGCTGCTAGCGCTCTCGAAAAGGCAGATTTTAACTCAGTCGCCGAGTCTCAAGAGCTTGCAGGTAAACTGCATCAATCATTGGCATCGATAAAGCTGGGTCAAGCTCCCCACCAATACGATAGTGAAATATTGCCTTTCGGCCCTCTTTCTTCTGCTGTTCACGAACCAGCCTCTTCTGTTGAAGCACTCCAGGATTATCTTGGGCTCAGAAGCCAAAGCAATCAGGCTAATGCACGCACAGTTTCAAGCTATGCTTCAGATCTAGCGTCAGACATGTTTTTGCAGTTTAATGAAGATAACCAAGTAACTGAACGCTTAACACAGCTAGCCATAGAGCTGAATCACGATCCGTTGGCTATCTATAACTATGTTTACAACACCATAGAATACGTTCCTGCACATGGTTCGATTCAAGGTGCAGACTATACCCTGTTTAGCAAACGAGGTGGAGCAATTGACCAAGCCAGCCTGTTGGTCAGTTTGCTGCGGGCTTCAGCCATCCCTGCACGTTATGTATATGGCTCGGTGGAAGTTGATATTAGTCAGGCACTTAATTGGGTTGGCGGTGTTAGAGATGTCAAAGCACTGCAAAATCTGCTTGGTCAGGGTGGCGTACCTAATGTTGTGATTGCGGATCACAACGGCGTTGCAAAACGCCTTAAAATGGAGCATGTATGGGCAGAAGCGCAAATTGAAGGGCAATGGGTCGGATTAGACCCTAGCTTTAAACAGTACACCTATGAGGAAGGTATTGATCTAAACGCAGCGATGGATACTGACCCAGACCAATTGTATGCCGCGCTAATAGGAGCCGCTGACGTTGATAATGAGAACAAAACTGTTCGTGGAATTGATCAAGCCTATGCTGCTCAACTTATTTCGGAGCTGGAAAAGAAAGTCGAAGACTATATCCAGCTTAACCATCCCAATACGAAATTCGAGGACGTAGCGGGAGGTAAGAAAATAGTCAAAACCGAAGCTGAAGTACTTCCTGTGACATTGCCATACATTTCTGTCGTTGCCAGCCAGCCGTTAGCTCAACTACCAAGCAATATAAGGCATAAGTTTGGATTTACGCTGAACGATAACTACCTAAACACTTACCTCAATGTAGAAATATCGCTCCCTGCATTAGCAGGTAAAACGTTAGCGCTGCATTTTACACCTACTACCCAATCCGATATTGATACGCTAAATGCTAAGCTGCCACAAAGTGAAAGCGAAGCGACGTCATCAAATGCGAAACTACCGTATGGCTTAACCCAAATGGACGCAGAGTTTCTCGTCGATACGCAAGTGGTAGCGATGGGAAATCGGAGTTTTTCTCTTGGGGAAGAACTCAACATATCTAAAGGCTTTTGGACGCCCCGATTTGGATGGGAAAAAACTGACAGCCCCGTCATCGCCGGTGAGTATCAAGCGATTGGCATTGACTACCATGGTATTGAGCCGGGTATGCTGGCAGATTTGAAAGCGAAAAATGCCGCTGTCAGCCAACAACTAGGGGCTGGAAACATTGATACACTTACCAAGCACGATACAGCAGGTCTTTTCCTGCAAACTGGTATACATAGCTATTATGCTATGGTCAACCTCCAACAAAAGTTGTTGTCGAAATCCACAAAAGTTGTGAACTATATTCAGCCTAGCTATGGCACATTCAGTACTGATCTGAGTGTTTCTTACTTCTTTGGCGTTCCCCGTTGGGTTTCTCCCAGTGGGCTGAGAATGGATGTTGATAGGCTGGCAAACAATGCGGAAGCAGCGAACAACTGCCTGGACGACTGGCGAGACTATCACCGTATGACAGGGGCAGTTTCGTCATATCTTGAAAACTTAGTGCCAGAAAAAATGCTGGATAATAGCACCAACAATCCGCAAGGTGTTAGTGCAGTCAAAGCATTGGGTATTGCTGGTCAACAAGGTCAAAAAATTTACACATTGACTAATAGCAACCAGTTTTTACTCAGTGAGATTGCAATCGATGATGAAGTAAGAGCTGAAATAAACAGTGCGATTGCATCGGGTAAAGAAGTCACCGTTCATGAGAAACCCGTTTCTGTCGTTGGTTGGACTGGATCAGGCTACATTATCACAGATCCTGTCACTGGTTCTGGGGCTTATAAGATATCTGGCGGTGCCAATGGAGGCTTTGTGGGGCCGGAAATGGGGATATTTCTAAGCTGGGTTGGCTTGGCAGCCGGGTTTATGGGCCCTTGGGGGCTAGTCGTAAGCCTTATTATTGGCGCAACGCTGTTGTTGTCATTGTGGCTTGATCTGATGGTTTACAACGATGGTTCAGACTTCTGCCGTGACATAATGGTTTCTCTTTTTGTTATCACTGGGATACTGCCTTTCTTGCTTGGACTGGTCGGCCTGCCAACATTGGCGTTTCTTGGCTTTTACATCGGAATCATGGCTGGGTTGGTCACCACCAGAGCGTTGGAATTAATATCCTTGATTGGCAGTCGATGCCCAGACCAAAGGTTGGAAGCTTAACGCTCTTCGAGTTATTTAAAGGGGCCTCTGTCAACAAGGACTCTAAATATATCGCCTTCTACTTTAGTGAATAAATGATGGTGTTAAGATGGATGAATCTACTTTTCTAGTATATTTAGCAAGTGGATTGTTGATTTTTTCGTATGCACTGGTCGGTTTTGGTATTATTAATCGTGCTACACAGTGGAAATCAATCACTTCAAATAGCCGTGCTATCATTATAGTGGTGATCTTTATCTACTTGGTGTCGGTTTCTGGATTGATAGAAATAGTTAATCAGTTATTCAAATTAATATGT